>JBEAPG010000088.1:0-6770 GCA_041164545.1 Bacteroidota bacterium | reverse complement strand
AGGGCTTCTAAGACTACCTTGGCCTTAAACCCTGAACTGAATTTTCTTCTCTTTTTGCTCATTTAACAATTCAAATTTATTAATCATCTGAACTGTCCAGTTTTTGGGGAGTAGTATACTAGCACCAGCTGTAGAATACCACCCACAATTTTAAATTTTCCAAACCATATATATACTCTTATTTATATTTTTCTTTCACTTATTTTAGGTACTACCTTATTTTTAGAAATAAAACCGTGCATTCGTGCGGCTTCGCCGTAAGTCTGTAATTTACAAAAGCTTACAACGCACCTTTTATGCACAATTTCGCACCATTGCACAAATCCTTTTTCGCCATTATCTATTTTCACCCAAAACCTGTGCAAACCGCACACTTCCGCACAAGTCAATAAGTGCAGCCTAATCCCTTCATTTTTATGCCTTTTGCACTAATATGCACAACTGCACCACTTTTTTACTACTTTTTGTCAAGTAGGCTAGTTATTGGATCTTATATCTTACGTCCTAAATCTTATATCTTACATCATAAATCAATCCCATATCCTACTTCTTCAAATTTAAAGCTCCTTCTGCTATCCAATTTTGCAATGCTTCCATACCGTATTTGGTGTTACTGCTGGTTTCAAAAATAACAGGCAATTGCTCGTAGTATTTTGCCAATTCAGTTTCAAAAGCACGCATATTTTTCTCTGTTTCCTTAGGCTTACGTTTATCGGTTTTGGTAAAAACTACACCAACAGGCACCCGATGTACGCCACACCATTCTAAAAATTCTAAGTCAATACGCTGCGGTGGTATAGCTGCATCTATAAGTACAAAAACTATGTACAGATTTTGGCTATGCAGCAAATATTCAGTTATTAATCCTTCAAACTCTTCTCTCTGTTTTTTGGAAACCTTGGCATATCCATATCCTGGTAAATCTACAAAAATGGCTTGATCTTCTACTCCAAAAAAGTTGATTAATTGAGTTTTTCCTGGCTTTGCACTGGTTTTGGCCATATCTTTTTTAGATACAACTGCATTAATTAGGCTGCTTTTGCCCACATTCGATCTGCCGATAAAAGCAAATTCGGGTTTTACGCTGTTCTTTATTTGATGAACAGAACTATAACTTTGAAGAAATCGGGCTTTGGAAAAATCCATTTTGCAAATGTACGTATTCATACTGCGTCAAATAGCAGTAAATACGGAAATACCTACCACTTAAGTAAAACATCGGTTTAATTTTGCAGCCGCAACAAAAAATGGGAATGAAAGTAAAGCCATACAGCGACGCAGGATCTAAAAAAGAGCAAGTGCAGCAAATGTTTGATAACATTGCTCACCGCTATGATTTTTTAAATCGATTTTTATCGCTAGGGATTGATGTAGGATGGAGAAAAAAAGCCATTAAAATATTGGCTAAACAAAATCCGAAGAAAATATTGGATGTGGCTACGGGTACGGCAGACTTTGCCTTGGCTACACTTAAAATAAATCCTGAAGAGGTAATTGGAGTGGATATTTCTGAAGGAATGTTAGAAGTAGGACGCAAAAAAATAGCTGAAAAAGGAGTAAAAAATATTCGCTTGGAATATGGAGATAGTGAGAACCTTCAGTTTCAAGATAATACTTTTGATGCTGTTATTGTGGCATTTGGCGTGAGAAACTTCGAAAACCTAGAAAAAGGGTTAGAAGAAATTAACCGTGTATTAAAGCCAGGAGGAATGGCCATGATTCTTGAATTTTCTAAGCCACGTGGTATTTTTAAGCTGATCTACAATTTCTACTTTAATGTTGTCTTACCGCTTTGGGGAAAACTGTTTTCGGGCGATAATGCTGCCTACACGTATCTTCCAGAATCTGTGAAGGTATTTCCCGAAGGTGAAGATTTTAAACAAATAATGCAAGGTGCGAAATACAATAATGTGCAAGACAAACGTTTAACTTTTGGTATATGTTCCATTTACACCGGTTTAAAATAATTGCTCTTTTTTTGGTTTTAGCTTCAGCAGCTCAAGCACAAGAGATTAATCCTTTGTACGATAGAAAACCTGTGCGATTTGGTTTTGGACTTATGGGAAATTCTGCCAAGTTAAAATTTACGCCAAAAACAAATGTTATTCTCTCGGATACCTTACAAAATATACAAACTCTTAATTATCCGGGATTTGGGTTAGGAGGCTTGGTTACTTTTCGTTTGGCTGATTATTGGGACCTGCGCACCATGCTCAATATTCAATTTGCACAGCGAGACATGAATTACTCGTTTCGGTCTAACGTAGAGAAAACAGCGGGCATAGAATCTACATACATGGAAGTGCCTCTTGCGCTTAAATACAAGAGTAAGAGACATAAAAATAAACGAGTATATGTTCACGCGGGAGTAACTTACCGCTTTGATTTTACCAGTGATGTAGAAACAGATAGAAGTGATACAAAGCCAATCGTTGCGCTCTATCCCAATACATTTTCGTATGACCTAGGTGCAGGTATGGATTTTTATTTTGAGTATTTTAAATTCTCTCCAGAAATAAGAATCAGCAATGGTTTGGGCAACCAACTGGTGCCAGATAATTTTGTTTATGCAGGGAGTTTAGAGCGGGTATCTCCTAAGTTAGTCCAGTTCTGTTTAATATTTCAATAGTGTTTTTCAAGCTTCAGCATTCCGAAAAAGATACAAAGGCGAGAGCAGGTTTATTAACTACTGATCACGGAGAAATTCCTACTCCTATCTTTATGCCTGTGGGTACACAAGGCACCGTAAAAGCAGTAGAGCAAGAAAAACTTAAAACTACTATTGATGCCAAAATAATTTTAGGAAACACCTATCATCTATTCTTGCGACCTGGTTTGGACATTATTAACCAAGCAGGTGGTTTGCACAAGTTCATTTCTTGGGATAGGCCGATTTTGACTGATAGTGGAGGTTTTCAGGTGTATTCTATTTCCGATCAACGCAAAATAGTAGAAGAAGGCGTAGTTTTTAAAAGTCATATAGATGGCAGTAAAATATTTTTTACACCTGAAAATGTAATCGATACGCAGCGCATTATTGGAGCAGATATCATTATGGCGTTTGATGAATGCACACCTTATCCCGCAACTCGCGAGTATGCCAAATCTTCGATGGAAATTACGCACCGTTGGTTGGATAGATGCATTACCCGATTTAATGAAACCGAACCGAAGTATGGCTATTCACAACAACTTCTACCGATTATTCAAGGAAGCGTGTTTGCAGATTTGCGTTTGCAAAGTACGGAATATTGTTTGAGTAAAGATACCGATGCCATAGCTATTGGTGGATTAAGCGTAGGCGAACCTCACGAGGATATGTATGCCATTACAGATCAAATTACGAGTATAGTTCCTAAGGAAAAACCACGTTATTTAATGGGAGTAGGAACGCCTACAAATCTGTTGGAATGCATAAGTTTAGGAATTGATATGTTTGATTGCGTTATGCCTACCAGAAACGCAAGAAATGCTATGCTTTTTACCAAAGAAGGCACTCTAAATATGAGAAATCAAAAATGGGAAAGCGATTTTTCGGCGATTGATGAGGAACTTACTCCAAACTATAGCAAGGCATACTTACGTCACTTATTTAAGGCCAAAGAATACCTCGCGGGACAAATAGCTAGCGAGCATAATCTTAAGTTTTATTTGTGGTTGGTGGGAGAAGCGCGTAAGCGCATTTTAGAAGATACATTTTTACCCTGGAAAAATCAAATGATTGCCAAACTAGATAGACGATTATGATTGAAGACATCTATAAACGAACGAAGACTTTAAGCAAGGCATGTGTGAAACTAGCATTGGTGTTGCCTCAAGATAAATTGCTTTGTAACCTCATACGAGGTCAGTTAATTGACAGAGCTACGGATATGGCTATAAAGTCAAAAGGGCTTATGATTACACAAAATCCTGATTTTTTCTTAAAAAAATTAAGCGATGCAAAGGAGGCTACAGATGGCTGCCAATATTGGTTAGAAATGATAAGAGAAGAAAACTATCTTGATTCTGAAATCATTAATCCAATTTTTGCTGAAAGTGAGTCTATTTCACATTTATTTGCTTTGGCGATTCGAAAGATTAAGCCAAATAACTATTAATAAATCTGCAACCTATGAAACTGACCAAAATCGATTTTTATATAATGAAGCGGTTTTTGGGTGCGTTTCTATTAACGTTAGGCTTGTTTACAATCATCATCATCGTTTTTGATTTATCAGAAAAAATAGATGATTTGATGAATCATAATGCCAAATTTACGGATGTAATATTTAAGTATTACGTAAATTGGATTCCGTTTTTATTGAATCTGTTTAGCCCTGTATTTGTATTTATTTCGGTTATCTTTTTTACTTCCAAAATGGCGCAAAACTCCGAAATTGTGGCTATTTTGGCGAGTGGAGTTTCGTATAGCCGTCTGCTTGTTCCTTATATTCTAACGGCTATTCTGTTGGCTTTTTTCTCATTCACACTCTTTGCTTGGATTATTCCCAGGGCAGATAAAACGCGCGTAGATTTTGAAAATAACTTTATTCGAGATAGGGAGAATTACACAAAGTCATCCATAAAACGCCAAATAGAACCTGGTGTCATTATGACCATCGGAAATTTCAATTTTGCTGATAGTACTGGTTACAAATTCAGTTTAGAAAACATTCAGAATGGAGTGATTAAGTCTAAACTTTTTGCAGATAGAATTAGTTACAATCACACCACCGAAAGTTGGAAAATTAGTAAATACTGGATTCGCGAATTTGAGGATGGAATGGAAATCTTAACCAAAGGAAATGCGATGGATACACTCATTCCTTTCGACCCTGAAGATTTTTTTAGAAAAAATGAAGATGTACAAATGTTCAACCTAAAAGAGTTGGATAAAATGATAACGATGGAGGAAATGACGGGCACAGGAAATACATTTTTTTATACAACAGAGAAGTATAAACGATTTACAGCACCGCTCGCCATTATTATTTTAACGATTATCGGAGTGACAGTAGCTTCTAAAAAATCGCGCGGAGGGATTGGGTTAAACTTAGGGGTAGGCTTATTAATTAGCTTTGTCTTTCTTATTGTTATGCAGTTTTTTCTAGCCTATGGTTCTAGTGGTTCTATGAATCCGTGGCTTGCAGTTTGGATACCTAATATCATTTTTGGAGGTATCGCTTTTATAATGTTTAAATTCGCTCAGAAGTAGTTTTGGATATACGAGAAGGAGGCTATTTACTTATTGATAAACCACTTACTTGGACAAGTTTTGATGTGGTTAAGAAATTACGTAATGTGTCAAAAATTAAAAAAATAGGTCATGCCGGTACGCTTGATCCTTTAGCCAGTGGACTAGTGATTGTGTGCTATGGTAAATACACCAAGAAAATAGAAAGCATTCAAGCACAAGCAAAGGAGTATATTGGGTCTTTCTACATTGGGCAAACTACTCCTTCATTTGATTTAGAAACGGAAGTAGATGCCACTTTTGATACGGAACATATTTCAAATGAACTACTAATTAAAACAACGTCTCAATTTATTGGAGAAATAGAGCAGGTTCCACCGCAGCATTCTGCCATTAAAATAAATGGGAAACGGGCGTATGAACATGCCAGAAAAGGAGAGGAAGTAGTGCTGAAATCTCGTACTTTGACTATAGATAAATTTGAAGTAGATGGAGCCAATTTTCCTACAGTTTCATTTTTGGTAGAATGTAGCAAGGGTACATATATTCGTTCACTTGCCAGAGATTATGGTTTGGCACTAAATTGCGGAGCATATCTTTCTATGTTACGTCGTACCAAAATTGGTGATTTTGATGTAGATAATGCGATAAGTCCTGAAAAAATAGGAAGCCAAGAAGAATTTTTTAGTTTCGCACGTCAATTCAAAGATTGAAAGTTTTTCATAACATAGATCATTTTAAACCCACCAAACCCATTTGGCTTACTCAGGGCACTTTTGATGGAGTTCATATCGGACATCAAAAAATCCTGAAACAAGTGGTAGAAGAAGCAAGAAATGCTGGTGGAGAAAGCGTTTTGCTGACTTTCTATCCCCATCCTCGTTTAGTTCTATACCCTGATGATAATGATTTAAAGCTACTTACGACTATTGAAGAAAAGGTTGAACTTATTTCCGAGTTGGGTATGGATTACATGATAATTATGCCTTTTACAAAGGAGTTGAGCAGATTAAGGGCAGATGAGTTTGTGCGAGATATATTGGTAGAAAAACTTAAAGTAAGTAAGCTCATTGTTGGGTACGATCATCGTTTTGGAAGAAATAGGGAAGGGGGTTTGAAGGAAATGGAGGTTTTTGCAGAAACCTATGGATTTCAACTGGAAGAGATTCCTTCGCAAGATATAGATCATAGCATTGTGAGCAGTACTAAAGTAAGAAAAGCGCTGTTAGATGGAGATGTACAAGTAGCCAAAGCATATTTAGGAAAATCATATACTATTACTGGCGAAGTAGAAAAAGGAAAACAGTTGGGCAGAATAATGGGGTTTCCTACTGCGAATATTAGAGTATCGAGTTCTTTTAAGTTGATTCCTCAAAATGGAATATATGCCGTTTGGGTTTGGCATAATGAAATTAAATATGGCGGTATGCTTAATATTGGAGAAAATCCTACGTTTGACCATAAAGATTGGAGTGTCGAAGTACATATATTCGATTTTTCAAATGAGATTTATGGGGATATTTTACATATTGAGTTTGTTACTAAAACAAGAAATGAAATTAGGTTTGTGAATTCTTCTGAATTGAGAACACAA
>JBEAPG010000087.1:0-6815 GCA_041164545.1 Bacteroidota bacterium | reverse complement strand
TAAACAAAGTATACGGTGGAATGCTTAATGCAATGAGACCAAATAATTAATCCGAATAATTAACTCATTTTATAAATAAAAGAAAGTAATTATGTCAGGAGGTAAATTATCACCACGGCAGAAGATGATTAACATGATGTACTTAGTACTCATGGCTCTTCTAGCCCTTAACGTATCTAAAGAAATCCTTAAATCGTTTTTCTTCTTTGAACAAAGTTTTAATGCAGCAGCAGTAAATATAGAGTCAAAAAACAACGCGACAATGGGTGCTTTTGCAAAAAGTATGGAAACAAATCAGGCAAAAACTAAACCTTACTTTGATCGAGCTCAAAATGTGCAAAAAGAAGCCGCAGAATTCTATTCATACATTGATGGATTAAAAGCGGAAATAGAAAAGATGTATGATGGTCGTGAGAGTGGAGCAAATTCTCCTCTTAAGGCTCCAGATCAAATGGAAAAACACGCCAAATATTTTACCGAAAACAACAATAAAAAAGGTAAAGAATTAATGGATAAAATCAATAATACTCGTGAATCTCTTTTGGCTTACTTAAAACCGGGAAATGATTCGGTAAAGATAAGAAGTCTAGACCTATATAATCAGGCTAAAGCTGCTTGTCAACTTAACGCTGAAGATGAAAAAGGAGGGGTAAACAAAGCAGGATGGATTAATGAAATGTTAGAGCATCAGCCAGCTGCAGGATTAATTGCAAACCTTGCTCGTATAAAAAATGATGCCAAAACATTGGAATCTGATATCTTAGAGCGTCTTGCGAAGCAAATAGACGCTACCGATTATAAATTTGATAAGTTAGAAGCAAAAGTTTTAGCTAAATCAAATTATGTTATGGAAGGTGAAAACTATGAGGCAGATATATTATTAGTTGCATCCAACTCAAAAGGCACACCAGATATCCGTGTTGGAGGTTCAAGCATTAATACAGAAGGTGGAGTTGGTAAATATAGCACCAGAGCTAGCGGTGTCGGAATTAAAACTTTCTCAGGAAGTATCGTAGTAACTGGTCCAGATGGCGAGGCAAAACCTTACCCTTTTGAAGCAGAATACCAAGTATTTAAACCAGCAGCTACAATTGCTGCTACTGAAATGAATTTGTTGTACAAAGGCATAGACAATCCAATGTCTATATCTGTACCTGGGTTTAGTGCAGCGGATGTGAAAATTTCTGCTCCAGGTATTAATTTGACGTCTCAAGGCGGTGGATTATATAACGCAAAAGTACCAAGCAGTACAAATGGTGAAGTTACTATTTCTGCCTCTGTAACTATGGATGGCAAAACTAGAACCGTAGGCTCGCAAAAATTCAGAGTTAGAAGTTTGCCACAACCAACTGCTCAACTTGGAGGTATTCCTAACGATGGTTTGCCAAAAGGAAAAGCATCCGTTGCAGCACAAACATCACTTTTGGCTACAATGGGAGCAGGTTTCGCATATAACTTAAATTATAGAGTAACCGATTTTAAATTAATTATTGCATATGCTCGTAAACCGCCCGTTATGGCTAGTGGAAGTGGAAGTGCTTTAACTGGTCAGATGAGAAGCATGATTTCAAGTGCTGGGCCTGGTGACAGAATATTAATTGAAGGAATTAGAGCATCGGAAGCTAAATATGGCTTTACTGCGAACCTAAGTCCAATTATTATAACTATACGATAGTTGAAATTTTATCGTTAATATTGTAACGTTTTTAAAATAGATATGAAGAAAATACTTGTAGTTTTATTTGCCTTTATGGTAATAGCATTAGGTGCTAACGCTCAAAGTAGTGGGTTTGAAGATTATACATACCCGCATACAGCAGTGAAAGAACGTAAAGCTGTACCATATCGCTACATACGTGAAGCCAACGTTAAATGGAGCAAGAGAATTGAGCGCGTAATCGATGTTCGTGAAAAACAGAACAAAGTTATGCACTGGCCTCGTAACCCATTTTACCTAATTGTTTGGAACGCAGCTATGGACGGTGAAGTTACGGCCTATGTAAACGATTCACTTACAAGTATTGTAACTCCAGAAGATATTTTAAAACAAGTAAGCATAACTACTACAGTTATGGTTCCTAATCCAGATAACCCGGATGATCCTTATGATTTAGTTCCTACCGAAGTTTCTGAGGTATACGAACCTAAAAAAATTACAAAGTATCGTATTATGGAAGATTGGATTTTCGATTACAATTATTCAGACTTTAGAGCTCAAATCATTGCAATTGCTCCACTTTGGAAACCATTGACAGAATCTGGAATCGAACTAGGTGAAGTTCCTATGTTCTGGTTAAAAATGGATGATTTAAGACCAATACTTGCAAATCAAGAGATATTTAACTCTCAAAATGACGCTGCAAGAATGAGTTTTGATCACTTTTTCCAAATGAGAATGTTTAATAGTTACATTGTTAAAGAAAGTAACATGTACGATTTAGACATTGCATACTTCGAAGAATTTAGAGATGATGGAGTAGCCGCTTTACTTGAAAGCGATAGAATTAAAAATGATTTATTTATTCTCGAGCACGATTTGTGGGAATACTAATCCAGTAAAAACATAAGAAAAAAGGAGCCAAAAGGCTCCTTTTTTTATTTCTAAAATTTAGATAATTTCTGAAACTTGCTTACTCCCCTTCCCAATATTTTCAAGGCTCATTAAGCTGTATTTAAGTTCTATACTATTTTGTAGACTTAAACCTCTCTACAAACTAACACTTCTTAAAAATAACCGCAACTCCCTGCCCTACCCCTATACACATTGTTGCTAACGCGTATTTTGCATTTGATCTACGCTTTAGTTCATGGAGTAATGTTGATGTGATTCTAGCCCCAGACGCACCCAATGGATGGCCTATAGCGATTGATCCTCCGTTTACATTAATGATGTCAGGATTAAGGTCCAATTCCCTCATACAAGCGATTGCCTGAGCAGCAAATGCTTCATTTAATTCTATTAAATCTATATCATTAATAGATAAACCGGCACGCTTCAATGCTTTTTGTGTAGCTGGAACAGGTCCAATTCCCATTATATCTGGATGAACCCCCGCTGCTGCGCTCGCAACAATCTCAGCTATCGGAGTAAGATTATACTTTTTAAGTGCTTCTTCAGATACCACGAGTAAGGCTGCAGCTCCATCATTCACTCCTGATGCATTTCCAGCAGTTACTGACCCCTCTTTTTTAAAAGCTGGTTTTAACTCGCCTAACTTGGCTATTGAGCTCAATCTTGGATGTTCATCCTTCTCAAATACAATATCCGCACCTTTTCGTTGAGGAATAGAGATTGGGATTATTTCATCCTTAAACTTTCCCGAGTTATGTGCATTTTCATATTTTACTTGAGTTTCATATGAAAATTTATCTTGCTCCTCTCTTGAAATACCGTATTTATCCACTAAATTTTCGGCGGTCTCACCCATTGCATACGGAAAATATATTTTGGAAAGCTTAGGGTTTATAAATCTCCAACCTATTGAAGTGTCGTATATTTCAGCTACACGACTATAAGCAGTTTCTGCTTTTGCCATTACAAAAGGTGCACGAGTCATGCTCTCTACACCACCTGCTATATAAATGTCGCCATATCCAATATTTATATTTTTAGCCGCGTCACCTATCGCTTGCAAACTTGAAGCACATAATCTATTAATAGTTAAACCAGGAATAGTATAAGGTAATCCAGCCATTAGCAAGCTCATTCTAGCTACATTTCTATTGTCTTCACCAGCTTGATTTGCTGCACCTAAAATCACATCTTCTATTTGATTTACATCGATGGTGGGATTACGCTCAACTAGAGCTTTAAGCACATCTGCAGCCAAATCATCTGGTCTTACAGCCGATAAGCTACCCCCAAATCTTCCAACAGCTGTTCTAGCTGCGTCTACAACAAATGCTCTTTTCATGTAGCCGCGAAATTAGACTATTCTATTGTTTTAACCATCTCCACATAGAGGGGATGATCTTTTATCGCATATCGCTTTATAACCTCCTTGTCTTCTTTGAAGTGATTTTTCTCAATTAGAAATGAAGGTGCATTTTTTTCTATCATGATTCTATGGTACCTATACTCTGCATTTATTTTATGCTTTGTTATTAAGGTATTTAAGCGAGTGTATCCATTGTTGAAGTAGGTAAACTTGGTATAAGGATTATAGCTGTATTTTGCTTGTAAGCATTCAAAAACAGCAAAATAACATTCCTCATCTGCCGACCGCAACTTATTAGACTTAAGCGCATCATACATTTTGGTAATCTTATTCTCATCTTGTGAAAGATAAGTGACACGCAAATCACTGATTGGAGCTAATAAACAAGCAATTAAAACGCAAGTAATCCAGTTCATTTATAATAGTAACAGAATGATAAAAAAAATGATTTGAACAATCGGCATCCAATAGCTTCTTCCTGCGCTCTTTGGCATTTTTCTAAAGAAAAGTTGAAAAATTAATGACAATATAAACCAAGATACATAATTATAGATCGGAATAGCTCCGCCCTGCCACCACCACCAACCAAAGCGAATGGCTACAGGTTCTAATATAAAATCATAAGCTGTAATCAAAGCAGCTGTTAATACGGCTGCGACCAAAGGTTTGCGCAATACATTATTTACCAAACTTCGTAATGAAATACACAACATTAACCAATTAAACGCTATGATGACTGGGACTCCCCCATATTTATAACCTAACGTTTCCCCATAGGTGTAATTGCCGAATAACCAACCATAGTTTACACCGATATATTCAGCGACAAAGCCTAGTAGAATAATTAATAGCATAGCCAAAATATTATATTTAAGCCACCTATACTCCTCTCCTACGACCAATATAAAACTAAAAGCCAGCATAATTGGGGTTAGACTTAGAAAAAATGAACGACTAACTGGAAGTAAAATGCCTATTATTCCAACAGTATATGGTACAAGTAGTAGTATCGAGAAATGTTTTTTGATGAAATTAGTTATCATTTGCAATTTTTTCTGTCATAATCTTGGCTGAAAGTAAACATAATGGTATTCCACCGCCCGGATGTACGCTACCACCACAAAAATATAAGCCCCTATGTTCTCTGCTAAAGTTTGCTTGTCTAAAAAAAGCAGACATTAACTTATTAGAGCTACTTCCGTACAACGCACCCTTATGGCTGCTTGTTCTTTCTTCTATCAAAAGTGGAGTCAGTTTATTTTCCACTTCAATTAGTTCTTCCAAATTACAATTCAATAGATTTGATAGCTTTACGATAATTTTGTTTCGTGCTTCACTGATTAACTCTATCCAATTTTGACCATCTGCATATGGCGCGTTAACCATAACAAACCAATTTTCACAGCCCTCTGGCGCGTCATTTTTATTGGTTTTTGAGGTTATATTTATATAAACTGTTGGATCGTCGTCTATCACTTTTTCGCTGAAAATCGAGTTGAATTCCTTTTCGTAGTTATCCGTAAAAAAAATGTTATGAGTATCCAATTGAGGAAAAGATTGTTTGATACCCCAATAAAAGATTAATGCCGAACTACTCGGTTCATATTTGGTTTTTTTAGAGGATATCAAAGTCTTTAGAGGACCAAGAGCTGCTGCTGCAACATCCATATTACAAATCAAGATATCAGCGTTTTCCAAATCATTCACGATGTATTTACTTGATTGCTTTTCCACATTACTAACTTTCGTTTCAAACCGAAAATCTACACCCAATAAAATGGCTTTTTGATACAATGCATTTGCAATAGATCGAATACCATTTTTAGGGGCATAAGCTCCAAATCCAAATTCATAGTGCGGTATTACATTTAAAGTAGCAGGGGCTTGATACGGATTTGAACCATTGTAAGTTGCATACCTATCAAAAAATTGAATGGTTTTCGGATTCTTAAAAAATGCAGCATTTTGCTTGTGCATTTTTTTGAAAATATCCACCTTCCCGATTCGAAGCATACTTTTTAAGGTTCCCAAATTCAAGTATGTACTCCATCGGTGTAGCGATTTCTCCAGAAAAACGTGGTTGGTAATTTTAAACTTTTCCTCACTTTTTTCTAGCGCTCGGAGAATATTCTCTTTTGGCTCTCCAAGTTGTGCTTCAAATGCTTCGGCTAACTTTTGTATATCTGAATGTGCTTGTAAGCGTGTACCATCTTGCCAAAAATAATTGCAAACAATGTCTAACTTTTCATAATGAAATGGAACATATTTTTGACCATCAATAGCCAGTAGCTCCATAACATACTGTGGCATTGTAAAAAGTGATGGCCCTGTGTCAAATCGATATCCACCTTTAACCCACTCTCCCATTTTACCCCCATAAGTAGGCATCTGTTCTAATACCTTAACGCTATATCCAAGATGAGCTAAGCGTATAGATGCAGCTAAGCCTGAAACTCCGGCTCCAATTATTATTGCTTTTTTATTGCTCTTCAAAATGTGTTGGCAATTATCCGATTTATAACCCAAAATTAAAACACTAAAAATGGACTAATGTTTACCTTTGCCTTATGATTCAAAGACCACAGACACTTTTTTATTTGGCTATCATCGCCATTTGTTTGATGTTGATTTTTTCAAATACGGTCTATTATAAGACTTCAAATGCGGCAAACAATAGCGTTGAAGTTGAATTTGACGAAACAACTCTTCACTCGGAAGATGCTACTTCTAAAGAAAAAAATACTTGGATAATCTCTTTTTTAGCGGGAATAGCAATTTTAGCTGGTGTTGCCTTGATGATGTATAAAAACAGGAAATTGCAAAGTTTACTATCTGCATTTAATTACCTTTTCGTGCTTGGATTGATAGTAATGATGT
>JBEAPG010000086.1:0-6841 GCA_041164545.1 Bacteroidota bacterium | reverse complement strand
AGAAAAGTTAGGAGCATCGTTTCCAATGACCAATCCTTTCCATCCTTCTTTTTCGGCGATGTCTATTGATTTGTTGATGGCTGCCAATGTTCCGCTTCCTATAGCGTTCATTTTGGAATGAAATTCCAAACACAAAACTCCGTCTCTAATGTCGTGAAGTGTGGCTTCTTTATTAGTATAAACAGGTGATGTGCTTCTATAATTATCAAGTACTATGAACGATTCGGTGCCCGGAATTACTTCGTAAGTTTTTGATGTTATGTTGTAGTACAGTCGATTTCCATTTTCTGACTTATAGAAAGTAGAATTTCCATTGGCTTTAAACTCTGATAACCATGAAGGCACAACATACCCTTCAGTTGCTATTGCCTCAGTCACTTTATCAAAACCGAGTAAATCCCACGTTTCAAAAGGACCAACTTCCCAACCAAATCCAGCTTTTAGAGCATCATCTATTTGATATAAGTCATCTGCAATTTCCGGAATGCGATTAGCTGAATACGCTAAAATGGCTGTTGTTACATCTTTATAAAACAGGGCTGCTTTATCGTTTCCTGAAAACAATATGCCAAGTTTACTTTTCAGCCTGTTTGCTCCTCTTGCCTTACCAATGCTATCGAATCTAGGCTTGGTTTGCTCCTTGTACTCAAACGTATTTAAATCAAGAGCTTGAATAAATGTTTTACCATTTTCGTCTTTTGATTTCTTATAAAACCCTTGGCCAGTTTTGTCGCCTAACCAATTATTTTCTAGCATCTTATTTAGAAAATCTGGAATAGCAAACCAGCTTGACATTTCATCGTTAGGGCAGTTTTGACCCACTCCATTGGCTACTTTTACCAAGGTATCCAAACCTACTAGATCAGATGTACGGAAAGTAGCCGATTTTGGTCTTCCAGATACTGGACCAGTAACCGAATCCACTTCTTCTATATTCAGCCCGTGTTTCTGCATCATTTTAAAAATGGCCATAATGCTAAATACTCCGATTCTGTTTGCAATAAACGCTGGCGTGTCCTTACATTTAACTGTTGTCTTGCCTAAAAATAGATCGCCATAGTTTAGGAAAAAATCTATTACCTCTGGTTTCGTTTTACTTGAAGGGATGATTTCTAACAACTTTAAGTAACGAGGCGGATTGAAAAAATGAGTTCCGCAGAAATACGCCGCAAAGTCTACGCTTCTTCCTTCCAACATCATTTGTATCGGAATACCAGAAGTATTTGACGTAATTAAGCTGCCAGGCTTTCTATATTGCTCTACTTTATCAAAAAGCGATTTCTTAATATCCAGCCGTTCGATAACCACTTCAATTATCCAATCCGAATCCTTAATTTTTGGTAAATCGTCGTCAAAATTTCCGGTGTGTATACGGTTTGCAAAGCTTTTAGAATAGATTGGAGAAGGGCTAGACTTCAAAGCTTTTTGCAATGCTCCATTTACCAATGCATTTTTGTTATCGCTATTTGGCGTAGGTATGTCAAGCAACAAAACTTCTAGGCCTATATTGGCAAAATGACAAGCAATTTGACTTCCCATTACACCAGATCCTAAAACGGCTACTTTTCTTATTTTTTTGTTCAAACTAGTATTCATGTTCAGTTTGTCTAAATGTATCTTTTAAATTTTGAAGTGTTCTTTTTAAATAATTGGGGTCTTTTAGTAACCTCATCAACATTACAGCCCCCTCTATTTCTGCTACCGTAGTTTCTGCAAGAATTTTTGCGGTATCTACATCCAATCCTTTTTGCTCATAAAGAAAAGCCATTGCCTTAAACCATTCATTAAAGAACGATTGAATTATTTCAGTAAACTTGGGATTTGTATTTAAGGTTTCCAAACCTATGTTTACAAAAAAATCTCCGCCCTCTTCAAAGGTGTAAATTTCCTCTGCCCTACTCACTAATTCATCTAGCCTTTCTTCTACCGAGAGTTTAGAGTCATATACTTTACTAAATACTTTATTACTATAGTGTTCTTTTAAAGCATCCAAAACCTCAATCATCAATTCTTCCTTGCTAGAAATATAATGATAGATACTCCCTTTTAGCAAGCCATTAGCTGTTGCTAAATCATTCATTGTAGTCGCATTGTATCCCTTTTCCTTAAATACGGAAAGCGAGTTTCGAAGTATGGTTTTTCTATCTAATTTGGGTTTTGCCATTAATCCTTTCAAAAGTAATCATATTCATTTTTTTACCAAACGTTTGGTAGATTAAAATATTATTATGTGGAAATGCTTAGTTTTACATGTACCAATTACCTTAAATAGAGTAAGACGATTACATTTGCGGCAAATTTTTAAAGAATATGGCATTTTACTTCACGTCAGAGTCCGTTTCAGAAGGACACCCGGATAAGGTAGCAGATCAAATTTCAGACGCACTTATAGATCATTTCTTGGCTTTTGACCCTCAAAGCAAGGTTGCTTGCGAAACGCTTGTAACTACTGGTCAAGTTGTACTAGCAGGTGAAGTAAAGTCTACCACGTACCTAGACGTACAAAAAATTGCTCGAGAAACTATAAATAAAATTGGCTATACCAAAGGAGAATATATGTTTGACGGCAACTCTTGTGGTGTGCTTTCAGCTATTCACGAGCAATCACCTGACATTAATCAAGGTGTTGAGCGTAAAAACCCGGAAGAACAAGGCGCCGGAGACCAAGGTATGATGTTTGGATACGCAACAAACGAAACGGCTAGCTACATGCCACTTCCTTTGGAATTATCTCATATGCTTTTGAAAGAATTGGCAAATTTGAGAAGAGAAAACGATGCTATCACTTATTTAAGACCCGATGCCAAATCGCAGGTGACAATTAAATATGACGAAAACAGCAAACCAATCGCTATCGATGCTATTGTTATTTCTACTCAACATGACCCTTTTGATACGGAACAAGCTATGCTTGATAAGATCAAAAAAGATATGATCGGTATTTTAATACCACGCGTAAAAGCACAATTAAGCGATGAATTACAAGCATTATTTACAAATGATATTAAGTATCACATTAATCCAACGGGAACCTTTGTTATTGGGGGACCACACGGAGATACTGGCCTAACAGGAAGAAAAATAATTGTGGATACCTATGGTGGTAAAGGTGCTCACGGTGGTGGCGCTTTTTCAGGTAAAGATCCAAGTAAAGTAGACCGAAGTGCAGCCTACGCAACTCGCCATATTGCTAAAAACTTAGTAGCAGCTGGGATATGTGATGAAGCTTTGGTACAAGTAGCTTATGCTATAGGTGTGGCTAAACCGGTTGGTTTATACGTGAATACGTATGGGACGTCTAAGGTTAATTTAAGTGACGGTGAAATTGCTGAGAAAATTGCCGGCATTGAATTGTTCGATATGCGTCCGTATTTCATAGAAAAGCGTTTCAACTTGCGCACACCTATCTATTCTGAAACAGCTGCTTATGGTCATATGGGCAGAAATTGTGAAACGGTTACCAAAAAGTTTGTTGATGGTAGCGGCCAAGAAAAAGAAGTTACAGTCAAACTTTTTCCTTGGGAAGAATTAGATGGAGTGGCTCCATTAAAAGCTGCTTTCAATATCTAACTTACGGTAAATTCTTCGTCTTATTTTCGGTGTCGAAAAAGATTGAAGAATCATGCTAACTTTGCCACCAATTTAATTTACTATGTGTGGAATTGTTGCCTATTACGGACCTGAACAAGCTTACGAATTTCTTATCAAAGGATTACAACGATTAGAATATCGTGGGTATGACAGTGCTGGAATTGCCTTATTGAATGATGATTTAAAGATTTATAAAAATAAGGGTAAGGTATCTGATTTATTGGATAAAACACAAAATCAAGACGTTACGGGTACACGAGGCATCGGTCATACGAGATGGGCCACTCACGGGGAACCAAACACCGTAAATGCGCACCCACACTTATCTCAAAGTGGTGATATTGCATTGATACACAACGGTATAATCGAAAATTATGCTACGCTGAAAAAAGCGCTTAAGGAGTTAGGCCACACCTTTGTTAGTGATACTGATACTGAGGTGCTAACACACCTCATCGAAGAAATAAAAGACAAAGAGAATGTAGACTTACTTGAAGCTGTGCGACTTGCTCTTAACGAAGTGGTTGGTGCCTATGCCATCGTTATATTAAGCAAAAAAGACCCAAACACCTTAATAGCAGCAAGAAAAGGCAGCCCGTTGGTAGTAGGTATCAGTGAAACAGAAGGGGAGTTTTACCTTGCCAGTGATGCGACTCCTATTATAGAATATACTAAAACTGTTACCTACTTAAATGATAATGAAATTGTTTCCATTAACCGTGGAAAGATGACTATCAAGACCATTGACAATGTAGAGAAATCGCCGTTTATCCAGCGGTTAGAAATCAGTCTTGATGCTTTAGAAAAAGGAGGATACGAGCATTTTATGCTTAAAGAAATATTTGAGCAGCCGAAATCTATTTATGATTCCATGCGTGGTAGATTCGATCCAGTTAACCTTACGTTTGCTATGCGTAGTTTGACCGAATACAGCGCCAAAATAAAGAATCTTGACAGAATAATAATAGTTGCGTGTGGAACATCTTGGCACGCTGGTTTGGTGGGAGAATATTTAATCGAGGAGTTTGGTAGAATTCCGGTGGAAGTGGAATATGCTTCCGAATTCAGATACCGAAACCCCATTATAACAGAAGATGACCTAGTTATAGCTATATCACAGAGCGGGGAAACAGCGGATACTTTAGCTGCCCTTGAAATGGCGAAAGAAAAAGGTGCAACGATTTACGGAATTTGTAATGTGGTTGGTTCTAGTATTCCAAGACTTACAGATGCAGGAGCTTATACGCACGCTGGACCAGAAATTGGCGTAGCTTCTACAAAGGCTTTCACAGCGCAAGTTACAGTGCTTACATTATTAGCTTTGGGGATTGCTGAAATTCGAGGTAAAATTTCACAAGCACGTCTACGCGAAATGTTTGCTGAACTGGATACCATTCCTCAAAAAGTTGAAGAACTATTGGCTTCGTGTAACGCAAAAACACAACAAATTGCAGAAATATACAAGGATGCACCTAATTGCTTGTATCTAGGCAGAGGTTACAACTTTCCTGTGGCACTAGAAGGTGCACTAAAGCTTAAAGAAATATCGTATATCCACGCTGAAGGTTATCCAGCAGCAGAAATGAAGCACGGACCTATTGCGCTTATTGATGAAAATATGCCAGTAGTAGTTATTGCCACTAAACGTAATTACTACGAAAAGGTACTTTCAAATATTCAAGAGGTAAAAGCACGTAAGGGAAAAATTATTGCTATAGTTACTGAGGGTGATGAGAAAGTAAAAGAAATTGCAGATCACTATATTGAAATACCCGATACTGAAGATGCATTAACGCCATTATTAGCTACTATTCCACTACAATTGCTTTCCTACTACATAGCCGTTTTACGAGGTTGTAATGTTGACCAACCAAGAAACTTAGCCAAATCAGTAACGGTGGAATAAGCTATCTATTTTGTTTTGAAGATTTTACCTAAATCTTCATCTTTAATGGGTTTTATAATGTAGTCTTCTACCCATTTGTTGTTTTTAGCTTTTTCAACGTCAACAGGATTTATAGACGAGCTAAGCATATAAATGGTATGATGTAAGTCGTTTTCAACTTGCAGTTTAGCATATTCTTCTAAAAAATCCCAACCATCAAGCATAGGCATATTTATATCCAATAAGATTATATCAATGCTTGATTTTTTTTTGTCACTTTTTAAAAATTCCAATATTTCCTCGCAGTCGTTAAAAATAATAATTTCTGACGCTAATTCGAGTTTTTGAATTTTTACTTTAGTCGAAAACTGAAAAATGGAATCGTCATCCACAATGGCAATTCTTGGTTTCATAATTTTGTATTTTGAGGTATTGTTATTCTAAATGTAGAACCCACATTTGGGGTACTTTCTAATGCAATCGTTCCTTTCATTGCCTCTAATTGTGCTTTGGTAATAAAGAGTCCTACGCCTCTTGAGTCTTTGTGTCGATGGAAAGTTTTGCGAAGTCCAAATATTTTAGACCCAAATTTCGTCAAATCTATGCCTAAGCCATTATCCCTAAAAGTGAGCTCAAATTCGCCATTCTTCTTTTTCGCCGTTATCGAAATTTTGGGAGGTATATCATCTTTGCTATACTTTATTGCGTTAGACATTAAATTAAGCAAAATACTATCCATATAAGGCTTTGATGCTTCTATAGTTTGAACATCGCCCAAATCTAAGTTGATTTCAGCTTTCTTCTGTTTTATCTTTTCACTTAAGCTGTCTATAGCTTTGTCAATGAGCTTTTTAAGGTTTAATGTGCCCACTTCTTTAGCAACCTCATTTTTTATTTTCACCACCTCAGCTAGATCGTTGATTGTGTCCATTAAGTCATCAGATACAATGTCCATTTTATCTAAAAATAAACTTAGATTCTCTTCACTTGGGTCACTATTATAAAAATCAAGTAGGGCTCTTATATTTCCGGCCGGAGATCTTAAATTATGTGAGGAGATATACGCAAACTCTTGCAGTTGATTTGTTTGTTGCTCTAATTGATAATTTAGTTGTATCAATTCCTTATTCGATTCTTGTAACTTTCTTTTTTCCAAATTGAGCAAGTGCTCTGCTTTCTTTCTTTCTGTAATGTCTATTATACTCGTTCTGATTATCGTTCTATCGTTATACGGGAGTTTTACAAGTCTTACCTCACAAGGAACCAATCTGCCATCTTTCCTTCTAATTATCCATTCATACACTACATTTTCGCCTGCAACAGCCTTCTGCATAAATTCGAATGATAACAACTTGGAATTACGGC
>JBEAPG010000085.1:0-6858 GCA_041164545.1 Bacteroidota bacterium | reverse complement strand
GGTGATTCTTTACGCTACTTTCTTTCTACTCCCTATGCAGGAGGAACACCAGACGACCCAAGGCCAACTCCTTCTGCACAAACTCGGCCTCCTTTTGATTTGATATTTTGGAAAAGTCCCTATCGTGTTACCAATCAAATGGGTGGAGATCCTATTTTAAGTATTAATTACACCACAGGCGAGCTAATTGTAACCCCAAAAACGAAAGGACAATTTGTTATTGGAATTACAGTTCAAGAAATAAGAAACGGTGTTGTTGTGGGAGAAACAAGGCGAGACTACCAGTTTAATGTTATTGATTGTGAATTTGATATTTTAGCTGATTTTACGACTCAAAATGCTGCTCCATCGGGTGATGCTTTTGTTTTTGAATGCGCAGATACCGTATTCTTTAAGGATAGAAGCAAGGAGGCTGTAGATTATTTTTGGGATTTTGGAGATACTACCACATTAGCAGATACTTCAAATCTTAAAAATCCGTGGTATGTATATCCTGGAAATGGCGATTACAAAGTGAAGCTAAAAGTGCGAAATAACCTCTGCACAGACGAGCACACATTCACCGTGCGCATACGATCCAAAAAAACATTTGAACTTGGCCCAGATATAATTTTATGTAGAGGATTTAACACTTTGCTTGACACTAAAACTCCTGACGCTACTAGTGTTGTTTGGAATACAGGCGTGAGTGGTCAAACCATACTCACCCAAGATACAGGCTTGTTTATAGCAACTGTTTACTATGACAAATGTGTTTACTCAGACTCAGTGCGTGTGCGCTCAGAATCGGTTGAGTTTAAAATTCCAAGCGATTCCCTGTTTTGCGATAGCGTGGATATGACGATAGACATCGGCATACCGAACTTAAGATACGCTTGGAATACAGGTGATAATGACACGCTTCAGACCCTACGGGTATTTAAGCCAGGCATATATATTGCAGCAGCAAGAAACGATTATTGTGTTGAATTTGATACGATTCGCATTTGGACCACTTCGAAACCCGATATAAAAGACGGCTTTTTCTGCGGTACTTTTTCTCGAATAGTAGATGTAGGAAATATAGAAGAAGGCACATATTTATGGTCTAATGGGGCAATAACCCGAAACACAATAATAACTACCGGCGGCAAGCACTGGGTTCGAATTACACAGCGTCACTGTGTTTTTACGGATAGTTTTGAAATCATAAATCCGCTCATCAATCTTGACTTAGGAGAGAATACTCACTTTTGCGATAGCTTTACTCGTATTCTCGACGCTGGACCAGATGGTATATCCTTTGTGTGGAATACAGGAGACACATCTCGTACAATTACGGTTACTGACAAGCCTGGAACATACAAAGTCCTAGTAACCGACGAAAATGGTTGTAAACAAGAAGATTCTATAAGCTTATCACTTAGTAATTCACCAACTATTTGGATAGGCGACGATACTACCATTTGTTTGGCTTCTCCAACTAAGCTTACTGCCCCCGATGGTTTTGAAGCATACGAATGGACAAATGGAATAAAAGAACAAAGCATTCTAGTAGTTTCCGAAGGCATTTATGGGGTAATGGTAACAGATAACTTTGGTTGTACTGGAGCTGATAGTCTATTTGTAACTGTAGATGAAGATGCATTACCAAACGAACTTTTTGTTCCCAATGCATTTACACCAAATGACAATGGATTAAATGATAAATTCCCTTATTCGGAGAATATTTTACAACCAGGCTATTACATCATTATTTTTAATCGATGGGGAGAAAAGGTGTTTGACTCGCGCGAACAAGAATCACAAAATTGGGATGGTAAATACAAAGGAGAACTTGTACCTCAAGAAACATTTATTTATTACGTCTTTTATAGAGGATGCGATGGATTAAAACGCACCAAAAAAGGAACCGTAAATCCTATTTACTAATCAAATTCATTAAAGCGAAGGGCATTCCTTTGGAATAACAACTTCAATTACGGTATCTTCGGGATAAATATACACCACTTTGCATTCTGGCACAACCAAATTTACTGGGACCAATTTAGCATTTGAAATTGGAGTTTGAGGTTTAAACTGATCGCTGTATAAGCTTGCTATTGAATATTGTAAACTAAATAAGCCAATGACAAGGATGATGCCTACAAATACTGTTTTTTGCATACGATGTAATTTTACCTTTGAAGAACGATAAATTTTAAAGAAATAGTATTGAAACGAATACATTTAATTGCCATTGGTGGAGCCATAATGCATAACCTAGCTATCGCTCTTAGCCGCAAAGGATATATAGTAACTGGTAGCGACGACGCCATATACGACCCTGCAAAAACAAACTTAGAGTTAGCAGGTCTTTTACCTGAAATAGGCTGGAACGCCGATGTGATAAACAATGAAATTGACATTGTTATTCTTGGAATGCACGCACGAGGAGACAATCCTGAATTGATAAAAGCAAAAGAACTAGGGCTGAAAATAATGTCATTTCCAGAATTTGTAGCTGAAGATTGTAAGGATAAAAAACGCGTAGTTGTGGGTGGTAGTCACGGAAAAACAACAACAACGGCTATGATTATGCATGTACTTTCCAAACTCAATATTGATTTCGACTACCTCGTAGGAAGCTCAATTGAAGGATTTGATTTATCTGTAAAACTGAGCAATGCTCCCCTCATTATCATAGAAGGAGACGAATACTTATCATCGCCACTTGATCTTAAATCTAAATTTCTGTGGTACAAGCCTCACATTTCTATACTCACGGGCATCGCATACGACCACATCAATGTTTTTCCAACTTTTGAAGGATACGTGAAAACCTTTGCTGATTTTGTGGAAACTCACGAAAAAAATGGAATTTATTTTTGGTATAAAGGAGATGAACATTTAGAGGAAATAGCAAATAATACAAAAGTGCAAAATCGTGCTTATGATACTCCAACTTTTACCTTGAATAATGGAGATGTAACCATACAATCCGAAGAAAAAGCATTTCCACAGTCGGTAGTAGGCCAACATAATTTAGAAAATATGGAAGCTGCTTCTTTGGTATGTGAGCAATTGGGAATTGAAAGAGCATTGTTTTTTGACGCCATTGGAGATTTTACCGGTGCTGGTCGTCGTATGGAAAAAATATTTGACAACAAAACTCAAGTAGTTTATCGTGATTTTGCTCACTCACCTTCCAAACTTGCGGCAACCACCAAAGCAATAAAGCAAACATATGAAAATCCACTATTTGCGGTATTTGAATTACATACTTTCAGTAGTTTAAACAAATCATTTTTACCGTTGTATAAGGATGCAATGCAATATGCGGACAAGGCTGTTGTTTTTTACAATGAGGCGGTTTTCGCTCATAAAAAAATGGAAGTTTTGGACAAAGAATATGTAAGAGAATGCTTTGGCAATGTTAGCATTATCAACGCTGTATCTGAATTAGAGTCGGAATTAGAGACCGCTTTTGCCAATGGAAATAACATCTTACTTATGAGTTCTGGCAAATTTGAAGGTGCTATTTTTGATTTTTCTTAAAGTTTTTGCAAAGCAAGCCTAAGAGTAAAATCAGTTGGGAATTCTCCAAAAAACTCTTTTCCTCTTATTTTGTAATAATCTTCATTCACGCGAAGCAGAACGGTAGTATTAGGTAAAAGCTCTGCTTTCTCTAATTTGTCATTCCAAAATAAAAAAGAATTAGTAATTTGGTCTGTCGTCATAAAATCTAATTTTCTTGCGTAGAAATAGTCAATTTCATCCCAATCGGCAACGCCTTCTACCGCAATTTCGACAAACTCTTGATTTATAATTATAGCGTGATATACTCCAAAGTTTTGATTAATTGTTTTGAGATGAGGCACCTTGCCGTGTCTTGATATTGAATCGGCTAGATAAGTAAAGCAAACATCCCAATCCTTGCGCTTGGGTTCTGCAACGGGATAACTTGGACTATTGCCCAATCGCAAGTAGGAATGCGTAAATTGATCATCTTTTTTAATCAGTATTGTATGATCATACTGACCATTTAACGTGCTGTATCTCAAGCGGTAACCTTGAGTATGTGCATCTAACAATTGCATTTTATAAAACTGTGCGGTAAGATCATTTTTAACTCGAACGATAAATACATTCTTAAAAGATTTTGGGGTACTAAACGCAAAATCGCCCCAATTTCCAATGGCCGATTGAATGCTGCTTTGATTAGGTGCATCCGTTTGCCATTCCAAACCAACCAAATTATAGTTACTATCCACTTCATTAAAATTGGTTAATGATGTTGAATAAATTACCACATTTTCCAAGGGGTTTAAGAGCACTTGCCATTTGTCTTTGTCATTCTCAAACTTCAAATGCCATTTCACCTCGCTACTATCGTTCGTTATCTGCTTATCAGACAGCTTAAGATAAGTTGCTTGATTTATATCATTACTTACCCTTAAATCTACCGTGGTATAAGCAATCGGGTCTAATATTTTGTCTTCGGTGTAGCAAGACCCGATGGACAACAAGGTCAATATGTAGAACGCTACTCTCAATTTATAGTAAATGTAAGCTTAGTAAAAAAATATCGTCCTCGTTCTTCTATCACCCTATTTTGATTCACCAACTCCCTATCGAACTGAACAAAGCGATACGTATTTTGATTAATAAATTGTGTGTTAAGTACGTTATTGACACCCAGACTGGTCAAAAGCCTATCTTTAAAAAAAGAACGCCGTACTGCAAGATCTAGCATAGTAAAATCTCCGGTTTCCAATATTTCATTGGTATTGCCAGTTACATTACTACTTGTGTACTTTCCAATAAATCGGGATGCCATCAGCAAAGATGTGTTTAGCTTGGTCCAATACCAATTGGCATGCAAGTTAAATTCTGGATAAAAGAAAACGCGGTTTAAACTATCACGATACGGGTTTATACCGTGTAATACCAAACACGGTTTAATATAACTTTCCTTAATGGTATACTTGACATTGAAGTACGTATAGGTTCCTGAACTTTTACCGCTATTTACAAATGCATTTCCTTTTACTGAAATGATATTGTTCTGTTGATTAAACATTAAACCGGTTTGCATTTCAAATGCGTTCTTTGAAATCTGCAATTCCGAATGTACGTAATTGAGCAAAACAGGCTGCAAAAGAAGATTATTCTGCTCTGCCAGCGTCAAGCCAATACCATAAAAAACCTGGCTAAAAGATGGGTAAGCAACGGATCTATTGTATGCTAGACTTACTTTAATTACGTCATCTGAAGTCAAACTAAGTTTTGCTTGAGGAAGAAAATAGGTTCCCGTTAAGCTATTAGTCAACATTTTCGCACCAGCCTGCAATCTCCCAATATCCTTGTATTGATAGTAAAATAATCCAAAAACTCCATAATCCGAATACGAAGAACGTATTGCATTTATGGTCGGAAAAACACGATCTGCAGTTGCACTAATGTCCAAACCAGCTTGATATCCATATTGTTCAAATTTTCCGTCAAGATAAAGTTGCATCCATCCTTGTCTGTATCCTAATTCATCTAAATGTGCTGAAACCTTTCCAAATTCCTGTTTTTGAGAGCTAAGATCTTTATCCATAGACTGTTGAAACGAATAAATTTGGTGATATTGGCCATTTAAAATCAAATTATGATTTTTTGATACTGCTGTGGTTAGCGAACCAAATATATGGTGTCTTCTAAATCGTTCTTCAATATCTTTTACTCTAGTAGTTCTTGGGATAATATCACTCTTTATCACTCGAGAAAGCCACGAATTATCAATATTTAAATCAAGAGTAACCGAAGGTAAAATGTAGTATTTATACCTCAAGTTTGCATCATATCTTTGACTAACTCCCCACGGTGTATAGCGACTATCAGCAGGCATTTGTGCTTCAAAACTTCTATTGGTTCCAACAGAAACGGAGTGCTTCGCATTACTGAAATCGGCATGCAAGTATGTATTTATATCTCCCATTGATGATGGGCTAATGCTTGCACTAAATTGGCTTGGTTTCTGGATATACCCTTTTGAATATAAGTGCAGCGAAACTCCACCTTTGTTCTTGCCCCAATTATTTAATTCAGATAAGTAAATGGCTATGCTATCTACATCCCAGAGTGGAATACTTCTTACATCATATGCCACATTTTGGTCCATTAGCAATGGAAAACCATTTTTGTAAACGGCCAAGTATTGCATATCCAATACACCTGCATATCCTACTAGCTTATTGTCAGTTATGTATCTATTCAAAAAAGGCACATCCCGTAAAACATCTGCCAAATTCTGTGCATTTGTTGCATCCAGCATTGCCCGATTCATAGTAAAAAGCGGAATAGACTTGATTGCTTGTGATGGAGTTGCAATCAGAAACCCAAATAGAACACATATTACTTTAACTGACTTCAAAAGGAACTAGCTAGTTTCAATACAATGATACAAACAATGTAGAATACGAACGAAATTGCATCGTCTTACCTTACCAAATTAAGCAGAAATTACATCGACCTTACGTTTTTTGAGTAATTGCACAATAAAAACAAGTATAAATACGATTCCTATAACTGTAGATATAGACCCTGCCACAGACACGTCTAACCACTTTGCCAAGTAATATCCGGCAAACGAACAAAACACCCCGATAGCACATGCTAAGTATAACATCTTTTTAAAATCTTCAACTAGTAAGTAAGCAATAGCTGGAGGACCAGACAAAAACGCTATGACCAGAATGGCACCCACTGACTCAAAAGAGACAACGGTAGCTAGCGATACTCCGCTCATTAAAAAATAATGCCAAAAAGCCACAGAAACACCTGTAGAAAGAGCGAAGTTCGGATCGAAAGTAGTGATAGACAAGCCTTTAAATCCCCAAATCACACCACCGA
>JBEAPG010000084.1:0-6876 GCA_041164545.1 Bacteroidota bacterium | reverse complement strand
TTTTACTGCTTTAGCTCAGTATATTGCCTTTCTATTTGCCTTTAACACCAAGGAACATTTGTGGCAATCACTACACGAGTACAAGGTTCACTTTATCATATTTTCAACGGCACTCATACTAGCAGGCGGTTACATTATCAATAATTTTTACGATGCAGAAAAGGATCTAGTTAATAGACCGCATCGCACACAATTTCAAAACTTAGTTAGTCGGGGTTTTAAACTTAACCTATATTTGATACTCAATTTTGTAGGCTTAAGTATTGCATTAATAGCCTCTTGGCGCATCTTTATTTTCTTTTTAGGCTTTGCACTTACGCTATGGTTTTATAGCCATAAGCTTTCTAAGCTTGTGCTTATTAGAGAATTAACCGCTAGTTTTTTAACGGTTACCGCATTTTTTAGCCTGGTACTCTATTTCCGATTGCTGACCATTGAGTTTTTTTTATACGGAATGAGTTTGTTCTTTTTACTTTTTGCTCGAGAAATTTATAAAGACATTATTTGGGTAAAAGGAGACGTTGTATTTGGGTACGAAAGCATCACCACCAGCATAGGTGTAGAGGCAAGCAAACGCATTTTTCAGGTAATTCTAATATCTAGTGTGGTTGTAGATGCTACTTTTTTGTGGCTTAGTAGCAAGCCTCAATTTTATTTTATACTTGGTGCTATTACCCTGCTCAAAGTTGCCTTACTCTTACTTATCGACCGCAACACAAAGCCAATGCACAGGATAATTCAACTTGTAATTCTACTTTACATTGTAGCTATAGTTTGGTTGTAAGCTAGTTTAATATCAGCGTTTTATGTCCGATTCCTGAGTCCATAACCACTTCCAAAATGTACATTCCTTTTATGCTTGGTAGCTGTATGTTATATGGATTTGGATTGAGTATGAAATAAACTGCTTTGCCAGTCAAATCAAATAAGCTAATTTTTGATATGGGTTGTGCGCATTCGATGGCTATTTTCCCATTTGAAGGATTGGGGTATACGGAAAAGAGTTGGTCAACATTTGATATTCCAAGGGTTCTTTTTAGGTTAAATGTATCAGATGTGGCGCTGCAACCATTGCTGTCCTTCACTTCTACCCAGATTTTATTAAAGCGATTTATTTTTTCTGGATTTGCGATTGAATTGATGCTTGTTTTAACTACCGAATCTCGCGAGGTGTAATCATCAAGTAGATGCCACACATATTCTCCTTTGTAATTGAAGTTTAAAATAAGGTTGGAACTATCTGCATTCTTAGCAATAATAGGTTTAGGCACTTCTTCAAAAACGATATATGCATTTCCCAAATCTTTATAGCAGCCAGTGTTTGCATCCGAAATTCTCAACTGATAAAAATACGTTCCGGCATTGTCACCCAAGTATTGTAGTGTATCGTCTGAAATTCGCAACGGAGTTAGCGTATTTGCAGTGGTATAATTAAATAAATAATCATCTGCGGTGCTATTAATAAACGTAATGGTGTCGCCAAAACAGTATGTTTTTACATCTTGCGTGATCTCAATTGGAGGTATAGGATTAACCTTTATGTAAGTACTGTCCATACCAAAACACGTAGAAGAGCTGTCAGAGAAAGTAACATTCAATTGAACGTCGGATGTGCCAAAAAAGCGAGGATTTGAAATGGAGTTCGAGGTTATTTCCCCAGAGCCTGTCCAGCTGAAAATGTATGGTTTCGGATTAACGCCCACTGAAATAGTATCTCCAGCACACATCGTTAAAGTGTCCGAAAGTCCACTAATCGCAAGTTCTGAACCAACACTAAAGTAGCTATGACTCGTGGCGGCACAACCTGTAAAAGTGTCTTTTACAAACAATTGAATACCAAATGTTCCCGTATTGTTGGTGTTTAATTCGGGTTGGGCAGAGGTGCTGTCCGAAAATAAATGTCCTGGTGTCCAATGGTATGTCACATTTTGTTGTGGGCTTTTTCCTACTTGCACGTTTATTCCTTGGCAGGTTCGCGCGGTGTCATCGTCCGAAATATACGCACTCGGACTAGTGAGTATGTTCAATTCTTTTTCGAAATAGCTAAGCACCGTAGGTGAGGTAGAAGCCAAGCGGTATTTGTAACCGCTGCTTGCATATGTGCCACTAGGCACTGCAGCTTTTATGCTGTTTGGTGGAGTAGCAGAAGTAATTCCTCCGATTTTTATTGCATTGGAAAAGCTTCCATTGCTGTCACTCATTTCAACCACAAATTGATTTCCCGAATTATACGTTCCAATACCTTGGTAACTCGGTGTAAAATCAGCATAAAATGTATCGGCTACACACGTGTAAATATCAGCTAAGGGAGAGAATAAATGATAAAATTTGAATTCTACTTTTTGGCAATTATGGCAACAAATGCCCAAGTAATCGTAGGAAAGATTAGATAATAAACCACTAGGATTATTAAATGTTGCTATCACATATGCATTGGTAAAACTAGGACTGTAGCGGTATAAATTATCATCGCCCCAACAGGTAATGTAGTAATTCCCCTGTCCGTCTTGGGCTATATCATTAAAGTTGTCTTTAGTCGTAGAAAGTTTTAGTGTTTTGGCTCCCGTACCGGTATTTATTTCGTACACTTCAGAATCGGTTGTATCCGTAACTACCAGCAATTTTCCTTGACTGTTAAAAATCATTCCCGCGGGTTTGCTAATATTTGTCGTAAGTGTAGAAAAGGTGATGGCGTAAAAAGGGGCAGAGCCAATGGAGCCTTTTATTATCTTATTTCCTGCTCTGTCACTTATATAAAATTCATTGGGATTGCTTGGATTAAATACTCCATCGTGTGCTTCGGTAGCCCCACTTATGGCTATAGTAAGCATACTGCCATACGTAGTAGGACTAAATAATTTTAGCTTGTTGCTATCTATCACTACAATGGCGCTATTGCCTGCAACTGATCCAAAAAATATATCGTTGGGAGAATGCAATCCAGAAATAACGGTGCTATGGGCAAACGTGCTATTCAGTTTACTTACCGTCCCATTGCCTTTGTTGGTTATAAAATAATTTACTCCATCAAAAGTCATCCGATACGGATTGCTATATTGAGCGCTAGCACTAAAACCAATGCACAGAAGTAGGAAAAGCAATGTATTCTTCATAGATGATTAGATAGACCAACGAAGATACACATTTGTTGCGTGAAAAGACTACATCGGTATTGCCAAGAGAAATCCAAAAATCACAATGCTTATAATGCGAACGATAGACGAAATTTTGGTTTGTTGGTTGTAGGCGGGAGTTATATTCAGGTCTTGTAACTTCTTAATATTGGTAAAATGAAAGCTAACAAGATATCCAATAGCTGAAAGCATAAAAACATAGAAAATAGGCTTAACCGGCAATAGCTTAAAAAAGATGACAGCCAAGTAGATAAGGGTTATTATTAGCACAATAATGCCGCGCTTACTGCTTTTATGGTCTGTGTTAAGGTTTATTATTTTCACTTTATCCTCGTCAGACAGTAGGGTAAAGGCTTTATTAATAATCGTTCTGCTAGCTATATTTCCGAGTAAAAAGGCAGCAAAAGCTAAAAAGAAATAGACATTCATATTTATTTTATTTGAGTCATTAACAATGCAATACCTTCTTCAAAGCTATGCGGGTTATAACCGAGTATGGTTTTACTTTTGGTAAGGTCAAAACCCGTAATCGGCGGACGCTTTGCAGGTTGGTTCAGGGTTTCGCTGCTTACCCTATTTATTATGGATTTATCTAAATCGAAATAATCAGCTACGCGCTCTACCAATTCCATTATGCTCATAAAGTCTTTGCCACTAATATTGAAAATTCCTTTTGCTTCATGTTGCTCTATCAGTTGGCAACCCTTGGCCAAATCCTCTGCAAGCGTAGGCGTTCTGTATTGGTCGTCCACCACATTTATGGGTTGTCCTTTTTCTAGAGCTCCTTTGGCCCAAAGCACAATATTACTTCGGCTCATATCTGCTACCAAGCCATACACCAAAACAGTACGAGCAATGCTCCATTTTTTGGCTTCTTGTTGTACTATTTCCTCTGCTTTTAACTTACTCCAACCATAATAACTCAATGGTTTAGCAATAGCATCTTCGGTATAGGGGCCATCTTTTCCATCAAAAATAAAGTCAGTACTTAGGTGTATCAGATGTGCGCCCACAGCATTGCACGCTTCTACCAGGTATTTCACAGCTTCCACATTGAGTAAGTCGCAACCCTTCTTGTCTGTTTCGCATTGGTCTACATTGGTCATAGCCGCTGTGTGTATTACGCAATCCGGTTGGTGTATTTGTATTGTGCGCATAATCTGCTCTCTGTCTGTTATATCCATAGATGCATAAGTATAACCTTGCTCGGTAGGATAGCGGTTTTCACCACGTGCAGTTGCTATAAGTTGTATGGGAAGGGTGGTGTAAAGGTCTATTAGTTTTTGGCCTAGTAGTCCATTACTACCCGTTATCAGTACTTTTTTCATTCGTAGATTTATAGTTGCAAAAATGGAAACTTTTGTCGCAGTTCTTTTCTTTTTTCTTCCACTTGCGTTAAATGCAACTCGGGATTCGACATTGGTCTGTGGGCAGCAAAACGCTGGAATTTAGCCACTTCTCCCAGAATAGTATGGGTTTCTTTATTGAAATACGTATGTGTAAACCGATCGTAAATGTAATTGACCGCCACTTCCGATGGGTGCGTTAAATCTTCTTTTGCAAAGCGGTAATCACGCAATTCATCTATAAAAATCTCATACGCCGGAAAGTAGCTTGTATTGTTTTCTTCTGCGATGGCTTCATGCAACGCTGCAATAAGGTTAGCCTTACTTCTACTGTTATTTATAATGCCACTTTTTATATGCCTTACTGGACTCACCGTAAGTATGATATGCGCAGATTCATTCATCTTTCGTACGCTTTTTATGCAGTTTTGAATGGTGTTTTTTACCGTTTCAAAATGCAGTTGAAGTACTTCAAAATCCTTATTGGGTAAGGTGTGGCAATTGCCTGCAATTTTTTGTAAATGGATATGGTGAAATACCAAAGAAGTACCAAAAGTAAGAATCACCACATTGGCCTTAGTAAGTTTCACTCTCGCATCTTCTAGGCAGGTATTACTTGTATTGATAGCTTCTGGAAGGCTATTATACTTAAAATCTCCATGATGCTCTAGCGAAAAATACTGCCTGTGTTGTATGAAATCATCTTCGGAATATAGCTTGCCATTTACAATACGGTAGAGTAGTGTGGCCATACTAACCGGATTGTATATTATGCCAAAAGGATTGCTACTTACATCAAAAGCAGCATCTTCTAATTTTTTAGCTTGATTGGAAGCAAAACACGAGCCCATCAAAAAGAACGAAGGCCATCTTATAGGCAATGGGTTGTGGTCTATTTCGAAATCTAATTTAAGCTTCACTCTTACAAAATAAACCTAAAATAAGCGTTGGCACTTCGTTTACAAGGTTAAATATCAATTAAATCCGTTTTATTCAGATTTGAGAGCTTGCGCAAAATCAAGTTTGATTTAAAAGGGATATAACACAAAATAGGTTTGCTAATACTTAAATTTAGGACAAAAAAATACCTCATCTTTTTACAGATAAGGCATTATAAATAGGTTTAAATATACATTTACTTACAATCGAAAGTGTACTCGTATGTGGTAGTTTCACCAAATACGTTTATAACAGTAGAAGTAGCGTAGTTATTGCTATTATAGGTATTGGTAGCAGTAAAAGGTACTGATTGCCCAAAAACAACTAAGTTACCACCTGTAATATTTGTTTTACCAAATACAACTGCCTCTTCTATATTAGAATAAATAAGTGCTAAGCTAGTTTGAAATGGATTTTTCTTACCATCATTCGTCATTCCAGTAAAGGTTACAAAGGTTACAAACTCTTCCGAGTCCGAATCCCACTCATCAAATTGAAGCCCGGTTAAGTTCCCGTTTGCATCATAGGTAGTGTAGTTTACTGTAGTTATTTGACCTGTTTCATCGTGGAACTCTGTTTTGGTAATCAATCCATTTTCATATTCCATAATTATGTAACCTGCATCTACATTGTCTTCTTTTAGATTTACCCTTGAAGGTTGAGTTTCTGCACCGGTATATACAAAAGTGGATTGTGTATAGCCGTCATTTGCGCCCATAAGTTTACCATCTGTATAGGTAAAGGTAGTAGTTGTACCACTGCGCTCTGCAGAAACAAGTTGATTGCTAGCATTATAGGTGTAAGTAGTTAATTCTCCATCCATATTGCTAGTAAGCATATAGCAGGTAGGGTCTGCGGGAGGTGTTGGTTCTTCTTCTACTTCTTTACAAGATTGGTTAAACAATGCAGATGCACCTAGTACAAGCATGGCTAAAAATTTAGTTGAATTTTTCATACAATGAATAAAGATGCGAAAGTCGCTCTCCTAATGCATTAAATTATCATGACTTAGTAAATAAAAGTCTGTTTACCTTTGCACCGTTTTGTCCGAAATGCAAGTAGAAAAACCCACGCGCAAGTTGTTTATTGAGAGTTATGGTTGTGCAATGAATTTTGCTGATAGCGAGGTAGTTGCGTCTATTATGGCAGAGCACGGTATAGAAACCATTACGGAAGAAATGGATGCGGATATCATTTTTATAAATACGTGTTCCATTCGAGATAATGCCGAGCAAAAAATTCGACACAGATTAAAACACCTCAGACACAACAAAAAGCACAACCGAAATCTAACTATCGGCATATTAGGTTGTATGGCAGAGCGGCTAAAAAAGCAACTGCTTGAAGAGGAAAAACTGGTAGACATAGTAGCCGGACCTGATGCGTACAGAGAGCTTCCAATTCTACTACAAGAAGTAGAAGAGGGGCACAAAGCCATCAATGTCATTTTAAGTCTG
>JBEAPG010000083.1:0-6885 GCA_041164545.1 Bacteroidota bacterium | reverse complement strand
CATAATTGTCTGCCACAACATCCCAATTTAAGTCTTCGGAAAAAATGGCCGTTCCTTCTATTTTTATACTTTCTGTAATACCAATACCTAACGATGTATAATAACCTGTATAGCCGTTGGTATAAACCCCTAGACCCAGTGAATGACGATTATTAAGAATTATAAAATTCTGAAAACCCGTATAATCTGCGCCTGTTAGGTCAATATTGCCAAAATGTAACGAGTGAATTACTTTTACTTTTTCGCCTGCTTTCCATTCATACATTACATTTAGATTTGAACCTAAACCAAATTTAACCTTTTCTGGTTTATCCATTACGTTAGTATCTAACAAGACAAAACTTGAGTCATTTCCCATATATACCCAACCCAAAACCGGACTTGGAAAAGGAACGATATCTGGTTTATTTAGTTTACTAAAACTCATACCAGCCGTAAGGCCATTGTATGAATACGCAAATCCGACACCCAAATCTAAACCTTGAGCAACCGTATCACTATACGTAAACCTATTTGGGCTATATACTTTGCTAAACTCGCCTGTTTTAATCAAATCTGAATAACCCCCTGCCTCAACTCCTACTAAAAGATAGTTGCCTTTGTCCATTTCTAATCGATACGAACCATATACCTTTGCTGACTGATTTTTGTTCAATCTATTTTCCACCTTAGAACTATGCACTCCTAATCTAAAGTTTTCGTTTAGTTTGAATTCGGCAATAGCCTGGTAATTAGCAGGATTTACATCTTGTATATATGGGTTCACAATATACGAAGCGCTAACAATTCCCTTTTCTATTTCTGTATTTTGCAAAGCAGGATTAAAGAAGGCTAATGGCTTATTATTGCTTATAAGGCTACTTTGTGCAATAAGGGAACTTGCACATATTCCACATAATATAATAAGTAGTAATTTTTTCATTTATGATATTTTCTTTTTCACGACTAAACCTTGTCTCTTAAGTTATCGACCATGTTTTTTACTAGATTTTCTAGATTGTACTTTTCTTTCCAGCCCCAGTCCTGTCTTGCGTGTTCGTCGTTTATACTCTGTGGCCAGCTATCTGCTATTTTTTGCCTATGATCTGGTTTATAGGTAATTGAAAAACCCGGAATTTCCTTTTGTATTGCTTGGGTTAGCTCATTGGGGTTAAAAGAAACACCCGAAATATTATAGCTGCTTCGTATTTTAATTTGATCCGCTGGTGCGTTTGTTATTTCCAAAGTTGCTCTAACAGCGTCTTCCATGTGCATCATTGGCAATGATGTTTTAGGACCTAAAAAACATTCATACGTTCCCGACTTTAATGCTTTATGAAAAATATCAACTGCGTAATCTGTAGTTCCACCACCTGGAAGCGATTTCCAACCGATTAAACCAGGATAACGAATACTTCTTACATCTAATCCATATCTGTTAAAATAATATTCGCAGTAGCGTTCACCCGTCATTTTGGTTATGCCGTACACTGTATTAGGCTCTAGAATAGTTCGTTGCGGTGTGTTAATTCTCGGAGTAGTTGGGCCAAAAACAGCTATACTACTAGGCCAAAAAATGCGTTTAACTCCATACTCAAGGCAAGCATCGAAGATATTGAATGTGCCATCCATGTTTAACTCCCACCCAAACTTAGGATTCGCTTCGGCCGTAGCAGATAAAAGTGCTGCTAGGTGATATACAATCGTAGGTTTGTGCTTGCTGAATATAGTTCCTATTTGCGCTTTGTCAAGTACGTTTAGCATTTCAAATTCGGAAATGCTGAACACATCATTATCCGACTTTCGAATATCACTGGCTACTACATTACTCGGCCCATATAGCGCTTGTAAATTTTCAACCAACTCTGTTCCTACCTGTCCGCAGGCTCCGATTACTAGTATTTTTTCAGCCATTGATTAATCGGCTGCAAAAGTAGTAAAACCAACCATAATCAATGCCACTTCTTTACTCCTGCTTCTATTCGTACATTCAAATGATTTTCTGCCGGAGGAATTGGACAAGAATACTCTTTATTATAAGCACACAAAGGATTATAGCAGTAATTAAAATCTATAATTGGATTAAGGGTGTCCTTCATTTCAAAATCTAAATATCTCCCCGCTCCGTAGCTTTCTGTGCCGCAGGTTTGATCTTTAAAAGGAAGGAATAAATATTCTGGCATATCTAGACTTTGATAAACCATAAGCTGCAAACTATCACCATTTAAAACAAAGGAAAAAGTACCAAAGCTTTTGTACTCGGGCAATCTGTCTGTAGTAGTTGCCATTTTAAAAGTTTTACCATTTGTAACTCTATTGAAAACTGCTTTTACCCTATAATTTTCGTTTGGAGGAAAATAGCTTAAAGCATGAGCGTTCAGTAATTCATTTTTAGGAATAACACCATTTGCCCCTGATGTAAACATTACAGACATGCTATCTTGATGATTTTTTACCAACTTTTGATATGCAGTTAGATTCGAAGTTTCTTGCGCAGTTTGATTTTCCCATTTGGACGTGCTGGTGCACGCCAAGGAAGCAAGCAGGAATATGATATAGATGTTTTTCATTTGTATAATAAGTAGGCTAGGCCTATTTCTGTTCGTATGTTTGGCGTATTAAAAATGTTTTGAATTCCTAAATCACTATGCAAAAGTGAACCCATAGTAAAATCAGCCTTGCATCTTTCCGATATTGTGTATTGTGCAGAAAGATTTGCATTGTGTCTGAGGTAAAATTTCTCGTTCGATGCAGGTAAATTATAGTACCAAATGTTATTGAAATATTCTGCTTGAACCCATAATTTGGGCTGTATGTACCTTCCATACAAAAAACTACTCCCAAAGCGCGTAAACCCATCTATAAGGTTTAAACTTACCGAACCTGCCAAAGAAGAATTAGAAGAAAGAGCATAGGAAAATGGAAAGTTTACATCAACACCTATGCTCAAAGGTATTGCAATCCATTGTTGACCTTGCTCCATAAAGAATAGGGTAAGTATACTGCTTACATTTAATTTTTCGGCCTTATACAATTTTGATTTAACCCCAAAGCTGAGGTTGTCAAATTCTAGACCTTGGTACTCAAAAGTATCTCTCTGAATGCTTAAATAATTAATCGAAGGTATTTCTAATCTAAACTCTGCGTTGTCTGACAAACCCAAACGTACCATAGTGTTTGGTAATGAAATGCTTAGGTCGTCTCCAATCGCTCCATATTTGAAAAAATAACTATGTAGTCCGCCTTCAAGTTGTAAGTTCTGAGGAGCAATCGTGTTTACCGAATTGGTGTAAGCCGGTCTATCTGTGTCGATTTGAGCAATGGATAAGGTATAAACCATTATGACTATGGCTAGAGAAAGAAATCTTTCCATTGCCTACAAATGTAAGGTTTACTCGGTAATGCCTTCCAGCATAAACAGAAATGCGTACTCCATTGCCGTTTCTTTATGCGCAGCAAATCGGCCAGATGCTCCTCCATGACCCGTATCCATATTGCAATGCATAATCAGTATATTGTTGTCTGTTTTTAATTCTCGAAGTTTGGCAACCCATTTTGCTGGCTCCCAATACTGTACTTGGCTGTCGTGCAAGCCTGTGGTTACCAGCATATTCGGATAGTTTTTTGCTTCTACATTATCATATGGTGAATAGCTTTTTATGTAATGATAATACTCTTCGTCATTGGGGTTTCCCCACTCATCGTATTCACCAGTAGTAAGCGGAATGCTATCGTCCAACATCGTTGTAACTACATCAACAAATGGCACTGCCGCCACAACCCCATTCCACATATTGGGTTCTAAATTTATAACTGCTCCCATAAGCAATCCACCAGCGCTTCCACCCATTGCATACAGGTTTTCAGGAGTAGTATATCTGTTCGCAATTAAGAATTTTCCGCAGTCAATAAAGTCAAAGAAGGTATTCTTTTTGTTAAGTAATTTTCCGTCTTCATACCACGCTCTACCTAGGTCTTCACCTCCACGTATATGTGCAATTACGTATATAAATCCTCTATCTAACAGGCTCAATCTGGTCGCACTAAAATATGGATCTAACGAGTGACCGTAGGAGCCATAAGCATATAAAAGCAAAGGTTTTGGTTCGTCTATTTCCTCATTTTGCCCTTTCTTATACACTACGCTCAATGGTATTTTGGCGCCATCTCTCGCACTTACCCAAAGTCGTTTGCTCGCATAATTGCTTTCTTCATAACCGCCTACTACCTCATGTTGTTTCAGTAAAACACGCTCACCTGTGTTCATGTTATAATCAAATACAGAACTTGGGGTAGTCATACTTGTATATCCATATCTCAGAATTTCGGTATCAAATTCGGTATTTATACTACTCCATACATTATAGGTTTCGGAATCAAATTCCATGTAATATTCCTTTTCCGTTTGCTGATTTATAATTCGCATGTGATTCTGACCACCTCTTCTCTCTTCCAAAACCAAATGATTTCTAAAGATTTCCATTCCTTCAAGCAAGGTATCTTCTCGGTGAGCAATAACTTCATTCCAATGTTTGCGCTCGGTAAGCACTTCGTCGGTTTCCATTAGCCGAAAGTTTTGCGCTTCCCAATTAGTCAAAACATACCACTTGTTTTCAAAATGGCTTATTCCGTATTCCATTCCTCTTATTCTAGGCTGAAAAACTTTAAATTCTGCATCTGGTGTTTCTGCAGGAATAAATTGATATTCAGATGTTAACGTGCTTCCTGATGAAATAATAATGTACTTTTTACTTTTACTTTTATACACCCCACAGTAAAAGGTATCATCCGTTTCAATAAATCTGATTTTCTCCTCTTTGGTAAGGATGTTATACGATTTAATTTGATAAGACCGGAGTGTCTTTTCATCTTTTTCGGTAAAGAATATGGTTTGATTATCAGTTGCCCAACTAGCACCACCGGTTGTTCCATTTATCTCAAAATCAAGAATCTCGTTTGTGGTTAAGTCCTTCATTTTTAAGGTATAAATTCGTCTACTTACGGTGTCTTCTCCAAAAATCATCAGTTGATTGTTCGGACTAATGCTAAGCCCACCTATATCATAATACGCGTGGTCTTTGGCCAGGTCATTCACGTTAAGTAAAATCTCTTCGTCGTTATCTAAACTCTCTTTTTTCCTGCAATAAATAGGGTGCTCGTCCCCTTTTTCGAATCGAGTATAATACCAATATCCATTCATTTTGTATGGTACAGACTCATCTTCTTCCTTTATTCTACCTATTATTTCTTTGTATAACTTGTCTTGAAAAGCCTCTGTAGGTTTCAGTACTTCTTTGGTATACGCATTTTCCTCATTGAGGTAATCTATTACTTCTTGGTTCTTGCGATCGTTCAACCAAAAATAATTGTCTACTCTTATATCACCGTGAATTTGAAGTTCCTTTGGTATTTTTTTAGCTTTTGGTGCTTGCATTGCTGCAATGATAAATTGAAACCCCCTAAGATGGAAGAAATCAATGCTTCTAAATGACTTTGAATTGGCAATTACAAGAAAGTCAACCCAATTGGCACGTCGGTAATCCATCCGGTAATTGAATATCTATTTGCCAAAGCAGGTAATACTTCATGTTCTATTTCTGATCTGAAAAATAAGAATGTTCCTGCTTCTGGCTCCACTTTTATTGTTTCGTCATCTAAATACAATACTAATTCTCCTCCATCTCCAGATTTCCAATCTGTAAGGTATAAAACCGCAGTAAAAAAACGATGCTGATTTTGCTCAAACCTATCGCGATGGCGTTTGTAAAAACTGCCGGGCTCATATAGGGCAAACATTAACTCTTTGTCTTTTAACGGAAGAAAAAAATAGCGATTGAGTGCAGGAATCAATTCACTTATAAAATTCGAATACTGCCCTACTATTGAATTCTCAGGCGGATTTTCGATCCATAAAATGCTATCTCGACGTACGTTTTCATTAATTGTAAACAATGCTCCTTTCCCTACCCCTGCTTTTTTAAAGAGATCTTGTTCGTAGCGATCGTCCATTACTTTTCGCAGCTCAAAGGCAGTTAATTCAGCAATTAAATCTGTTTGCACATAATATCCTTGGTGCTCTATTGCTGATAGCATTCTTAACAAATGCTCTTCATTAAAATGAATTGTATGCAATTTAAAAGTTTAAAAAGTATCGCAAGCTAGCACGTTTCATTTTACATCTATTACTTTATATTCCTTATTCTACAAAAAAATAGTTGGTGTACCTTTGAAAAATACTTTTTCAAACGAAAATGAAAATTTTAAAATTCAATATCCTGCTTTTTTTGGCCATAGCCTTAGGTTGCTCAAATCCTTCTACCGAAATGGTAAATGGCAATCAGGCTCCGACGGGTATAGCAAGAAAAGCACGTGCAAACGAAACCGAAATGACCGGAACGCTTAACAGTTTGGCCAATGTATCAGAACTTATATATACACTCACTATAAAAGATGAATCAACAGGACAACTCCTTGATTTTGAGACTAATTTGCAAGATTTAGGACTCACAAAAAGAGAGCTGAAAAAGAAGCAAGGAGAAAAGATAAAGGTATATTTTGAAACCAATGCTAAGCCTACTTTGGTTGATTTGCATTTTAAAGGAGCTAGTATATATGGAGCAAACGCACCCAAACAAAGTGATGAGTGGCAAGACATTACCGGCCAATTAACAGGTGCTGATGCTGTAACACCGCAAGATGCTGTTGGTAATATTGCAATTTTGGCGGCAGACGGTAAAATTATGGTTTTTGAGTGCAGCGTAACACAAGATATTGCTGCTATTAACAACCAAGAAGTCACCATTTTCTATCAAAATACAAGTGCCAATAGAATCACCTATTTAGAATAATATACAAATGCAACTATGCAAAAAACAATTCTATCTATATTACTATTTTTACTCGTGA
>JBEAPG010000082.1:0-6890 GCA_041164545.1 Bacteroidota bacterium | reverse complement strand
TTATACAGAAATAAATCACTTACAAGAGCTAAAAGAACATTTATAATTTGCACATTTGCAAGCGTTGAACAACGAAAAACACATACCAAAATACCTATTTGAAGATGCCCATTATTTGGGTAAGCCTGCCGAAATTGATCAAAAAATCATTACAAGAAGAATCGATATTCTGCGCAATGTGAAAAATTTTTGCAACCCTGATTTAGATTGTGTGGAAATTGGTTGCGGAAACGGAGCAAGTACCTTGAGACTTTCACCTGATTTTAGAACCATAAAAGCCTTAGAATATTTTGATGGACATCGCACTACATTCGAAAAACTAAAGCACGAGTGGAAGGTAGACAACTGCGATTTTGAGTTGTGGAATATTGAAGAAAAACCATACCAAAAGCAATACGACCGACTGATTAGTTTTGAGGTAATCGAGCATTTGGAAAAAGAAGAAAGCGTTGCCAATTATGCCAAAAGTTTAAAAAGTGGTGGAATGGGAATAATTAGTGTACCTAACAAATGGTGGATTTTTGAGCAACACGGAGCAAAGCTTCCATTATTACCTTGGAATAGAGTTCCGTTTTTTAGTTGGCTACCTCGCCCATTGCACGAAAAATGGGCAAATGCACGCATTTATACCAAATCAAGAATAAAAAAGCTTCTAGAAAAAAGTGGTTTTGAAGTTGTAGAAATGAAATATATAACCGCGCCTATGGATGTATTGCCTGAAGGATTTTTAAAGCGAATGATTACATCTACAATTTTAAAAAATGACACCACAAAAATACCGTTTTTTAGCACCAGCATTTTTGTGGTAGTAAGAAAACGGTAGATTTGTAAAATGAGGATAGTAGCAGTTGCACTCTTAATATTGAGCTTAAGTGCTCAAGCTCAATACGCTTCTGTGAAAGTGAAAATAAAAAAAGCAAACACCATTAATAAGGTATATTGGGAAACAGTATACATCTACAACCAAGACACTTCCTATATATACCATGCTTACCCGTTTCATAAAACAGTATCTTTTGACAGTGTTCCCACAGATACCTATCACCTTGCACTATTTTCTAATCTGGGCAAAAAAATAATAAAACAACTTGTGGTAAATGAGGCAAAAACCTATTTTGTTCAATTTTCGGAACATAAAAAATTCTACACAAAATACAAAGGCAAAACGCCTTTTATCTCCCAATTAAACCTCGGCGACACAATGTCGATTTACTTCAATATGGAAGGTTGTTTTGGTGGATATTCTGGTTGGGCAGATATTTATCTAAATACTGATTCTTATTACATTAGATATTGGCAAAAAGATAGTATTCAAAACCAAGAAATGGATTCTACACAAATGGCTACTTTATTGAAATTTGAAGAGGGCGAACTTAAACCTCGAGTAAACCAATTTACTTGCACTAATCGATACTATTATACCATAGAATATAACCGTAACTTTTATACTGCCAAAAGGGACTGCTACGACTTGATAAAAGAACTAACAAAGGAATAGTAACTAAGGATTGTTGCTTAATAAATGAAATCACGATTTTTCAAGGTCATTCATCACTGCTAATAACATATCCTTAAGTCGAGGAATATTTTTTTAAACTCGAAACAACTTAAGAAAGGAATTCCACTCCCAAATCCCTCCAGATATACATCCATCAAAATTCAATTGAGCCACGAACAATGCTGTTCCAATGCTCAATGCCAATACCAAAAATATCGTTAATTTACTTTTGGTGTAAGGCAAAATAAGAGAACCTATAGGTAAAGCAAAAAATGCCAAGTGCTCCGTAAATCCTCTATGACCAAAGCCACAACCAAGGCCTGGAGACCACCACGCTGCGTATGTTAAGCTGATTAGCAAGAAATACAAAACATGGACAAATCCTTCCAAATTTTTAGCCTTCAATTCCAAATACGTCCAAATGAATACGCCAATTAAAATGGGCGAATATAGCAATGCCCCATTATTAGGAGAAAACCAAAGTGCAAGCAAATCCATAGAAGAAAGATTGGAAAACGACTCTGACTCATAGCTATCTGCAATAAATGAATCATAAGCATACACGTTATATAATCCCTGCAGCAAAAGCGGAATAGAGGCAAGTACGAAAGCAGCAATAAAATATCCAATGTTAAACTTGAACTTTATTTTCGCTATGTCTTTTCTAAAAACAAGTATAAAATACAATAACGGTAGTGAGATAAAAACTAAATTAAGCGGACGCAAAGCAATGACTAATGAAAATAAGACGAACAGTAGCATTACATCTCTGCCAGATATTGCTTTTGTCTTCAAGCATTTTAAAATAAAAAACTGAATGGCTGCAAACACAAAAAACGAATAGGCATGAGACATACCACAATCTCTAGTGCTATAATACAGCAGGTTTGAGCACAACAATAAACTAAGTATTAGCGAATACGCTTGGTTAAAATTCAGTCCCCAGTAACGCGTTGCAGTGAGGAAAAGTAGCATAAATCCAATGGTAGTAAAAAAAGCCGTAGCCCAATTTAATGCCTGTTGTTGGTTCGCTGTAAAACCTACAAATTGCTTATTCCCTTGTAAATAGTCTATGAGAGATGCAATTCCAAAGAAAGGAGCCTGAAAAAAAGCCACCCCAATTGGGTACTTTGTAATTATTTTATCGTTTTCATACCTAAAACCATTTCCCGTTTTTTCCAAAATTCCATTTGGCATATTGCTCGCCTTCATATCATAAAAAAAATAGGCAGGAAGATATACTTGGTAGCCTGCCTTGTCAGCAAACAGCTGTGAATGATAGCTATAAACAGGGTGTCGAGAATGCCTATTTAGAGAAATAAACAATAAGACAAAAAACAGAAGAGTGAATATGATTTTGTCTTTTAACCGCATTGTTTGTCACAACTAGTCATTCATCATACTCCACAACTTGTCTTTTAATTGAGGTATATTCTTACCCGTAACGGACGATATAAACAAATAATCGCAATCTACATTTATTTCTTTGGCTATGGCTTTTTCAAGTTCCTCGTCTAACATATCCGCTTTTGATATAGCTAAAAAACGGTCTTTATACAACATTTCTTCGTTGAATTTGGCCAACTCGGAAAGCAGAATCTTATAATCACCATTTATATCTAAACTGTCTGCTGGAATTACAAACAATAGCACTGCATTTCGCTCGATGTGCCTTAAAAACCTATGGCCTAAACCCTTGCCTTCACTTGCTCCTTCTATAATACCCGGAATATCCGCCATTACAAAACTTTGGTAATTTCGGTATTCTACTATTCCTAAGTTTGGAGTAATTGTAGTGAATGCATAATCGGCTATTTCTGGCTTGGCAGCTGAAACTACGGAGAGCAAAGTTGATTTACCTGCATTTGGAAAGCCAACCAAGCCAACATCAGCCAGCACTTTTAGTTCTAATATTATCCACGCTTCACGGCCAGGCTCACCAGGTTGCGCATATTTGGGCGATTGATTTGTCGGACTTTTGAAATGAGTATTACCTAAGCCCCCTCTACCACCTTTTACCAATATTATTTCTTGGCCATCTGCCGTTACTTCACCTAAAATTTCGCCGGTTTCTGGATCTTTGGCTACGGTGCCCAAAGGCACTTCCACTATTTGATGTTTACCGCTTTTACCTGTCTTATTTAGTTTACCTCCATTTGCACCATTTTCACAATAAACATGGCGCTTATATTTGAGGTGAAGAAGTGTCCACAATTGTGCATTTGCCTTTAGAATTACAGAACCACCAGCTCCTCCATCTCCCCCGTCTGGCCCTCCTTTAGCATTAAGATTATCCCGAAAAAAACTGTGACTTCCTGCACCTCCTTTACCAGAACGGCAACAAATTTTTACATAGTCTATAAAGTTCTGGTTCATAAATTATTACACTAAATATGTGATTCTACTTGCAAGTATACCTACTCGCTTTCAGCTTTATTTTTAGATTCGATAGCTTGGCAAAGTCGATCGAAAATTTCATCTATTTCTCCCATTCCATATACCCCAACATATTTATTTAAATCAGAATAAAATGAGGCTAACGGAGATGTTTCTTCTTGATAAACTCTGAATCTGTTTCGGATTGTACCTTCGTCTTGGTCATCTATTCTTCCGCTTGTCTTACCTCGTTCTAAAAGTCGTTTCACAAGCTCGTCCTCATCTACTTCAAGTGCTATCATCATAGAAACCGAAGTATTTAGCTCTTCTAGAATTTTATTTAGCTCTTCACCTTGAGCTATAGTTCTAGGATACCCGTCGAAGATGAATCCGTTTTCATTATTCTCTCTGGATAAAAAGTCTTTAACCATATTGTTAGTAACCTCATCTGGAACTAACTCTCCTTTATCTATATAACTCTTGGCTAAAATACCAAGGTCAGTTTCATTCTTTATATTATAGCGAAATACATCGCCGGTTGACAAATGCGTTAGTCCGTATTTCTCGATAATTTTTGCACTTTGCGTTCCTTTACCTGCTCCTGGAGGGCCAAATAAAATAATATTTAACATAGCATTTCTATTGAGCTGCAAAGGTAGAAGGTTTTTGGTAGCGTTTATGTTAAATCCAGGTATTGTTCAATAATAAATATTGAAAATAATTTTAAGAAAACGGCTAAATCGTAGTTTACTGCAACAGTTTAATGAATTAGTATCTTTTTTGAAAAAGCATTAGAACCATCGTCACGTTTTAATCGCACATAGTACAATGCTCTGGCGTAGCCTCGTATATCCATTTGAAGAACACCGCCACTCAATGGATGAGATTGCAGAATTTGGCCCAATTGATCAACAAGCTCAATTGATGAACCATTGAAACATGCCGGCTCGCTTGCATAAAAATAAAGATATGTAGCCGATGGATTAGGGTAAATTTGCATAAGTACATCAAGGCAACCACTTCCCTCTCCAGACATATATATGGATAACGTATCATCTACGTTATTATAGCAAGTATCGATGTATGTATATAGATAGTGTCATACACTGTGCTACTATCCGGGCCAACTAGTTGATGCAAGCTAGTATGAACACCGTTACCATACAAGCCAACAATAAGATAAACAGAATTGTTCAATACAACTGCCTCAGCACCTGTACGAAGTGTGATATTTGAACTATTAGAAATAAGTGAAGACCATAAATCAGTTGCCGGATCATATTTATAAAATCCAGAGAGCATAGAAGAGAATCCTTTTCAATAACCCAGTCCAATGTATGCTTTACTGTCCAAAACGAATTGTGTTGTAACGGTTCTCCCTTCGGGCATATTCTTTATTGCTGTCCACGTATTACTTGCAGGATTGTACTGCCAAAAATCTCCGCGTGTATTATATGCTCCATTATTTCCTCCCCCAACATATCCAAAATCTCCAATGCTAAATGCACTAACATTGTCTCTATTCCCTCCTGGAAAATTGGCTAGCTGGATCCATTCATTATTCCCAGAGTCGTAACACCATAAATCATTCTTATATAAATTTAATCCTCCACCATTTCCGCATGCGATATATGCTTTTGAGCCGATTACGAATGACTCTGCAGCATACCTAGCACTACCCGGGAAAGATGCAATTGAACTCCAAGAATTCGTATGTGGATTGTAGGAATAACAGGCATCAGAAATTGTATTATTATCTCGGTTTCCCATACAAACTTAGCCGTTCTGATTTAGTACAAATGATGCCGGTGCATACTTGCCTTCTCCAGGAAAACTTGCTTTTTGCGTCCACACATCACTATCCGGATTGTATTCCCAAAAGTCGTTAAGGTAGGCACCTTTTCCTGTTGTGCCTAAGCCACAATATATTTTCCCATCAATAACAAATTAAACCGCTGCGTACCTACCTCTATCAGGCATACTGGATTTAGCTTGCCAATTCAACTGCGCTGAACAGACATTACCAAGAATAATAAGTTATAAAACAAGGGAAAATCGCATACTATCAAAACAAATATAGCGAGAATGCTATTTCAGGACATAGTAATAAGATCAATTGATGCTAAACTGATATTTATTTAGCATAATACGATTTATACCAATCTAAAAATCTTGAAATTCCATCATCCAACGACGTGTTCGGCTTGAAATTTATATAATCGCTTAGTTTATGTACATCGGCATACGTATGATAAACATCTCCATCTTGCATTTCCACAAATTCTTTGACCGCTTTTTTGCCTATTTGCTTTTCGAGTGATTGTATAAAATCCATTAACTTGATAGGCAAACTATTCCCTATATTGAATAGGGTAAACAATTCTCTTTCTTCATCCCGAATTCGTTTTTCTAGAAGTAACTTTATACTCTGCACTATGTCAGACACATAGGTAAAATCCCTGCTTAAATCACCTTGGTTATAAATACGAATAGGCTCTCCATTCATTATTTTGTTGCTGAACGAAAAATAGGCCATATCTGGTCTGCCCCATTCACCATATACGGTAAAAAAACGCAATCCAACTGTGGGAATATTATATAAATGGGCGTAGGAATGGGCAATTACTTCATTGGCTTTCTTGGTAGCACCGTATAAACTCACTGGCTTGGAGGTATCACATTCTTCACCATAAGGCACATCATTAACAACCCCATATACCGAAGAACTGCTGGCAAAGATAAATTGCTTTATGTAGTTAGATTTTATGCTTTCACATAGATTTACAAAACCAATTAAATTGCTCTGCACATACGCATCTGCATTTTCCAAAGAGTATCTCACTCCTGCTTGTGCCGCTAGGTGAATAACATAGTCAATTTTGTTATCAACTAAAACTTGATCTAATTTAGGCTTAGACGATAAGTCATCGTAAACAAATTTCAGACGAGGATTTGTGGAACGCCAAGTACCATTAGCATCATTTACAAATCCCAGTTGCTTTAATCTGTCGGGTTT
>JBEAPG010000081.1:0-6907 GCA_041164545.1 Bacteroidota bacterium | reverse complement strand
GTCGTTTTCCGTTTGATTGTCTTTTCATAAACTTGCCCATAACATGAATATATACGCAACTCATACTCCTATTACGCATATTTCCATTATCTACCCAACCTTTCCCCTTTTTTCTTAGTCGCTCATAATCAAAATTATATCCGTATTTAATCGGTTACAAGTGGTTACAAGCGGTTAGGATACACCGGTGTTTTAGTATCGCCTAACGAAAATAGGCATTACCCTTTCAACGGTCAAAAAAAAATGTGAAGTTGTGCATAAGTGTGCAACCAGGCAGCAAAATAGCAACTGCTTATTTTGTATTTTGGGCATTGTATAACTACCAGTTCCCCATTTTAGCCGTCTATATCCTACTCTGGTAGGTGTACAGCTGGTGGTATCTCCCTTGCTTGTCCAGTAAGTCTTTGTGCTTGCCTTGTTCCACCACATTGCCGTCTTCTATTACCAGTATTTGATCTGCTTTTTGTATGGTGCTTAGTCTGTGAGCTATTACAAAGGTGGTTCGGTTTTGCATCAGTATAGCTAAACTCTTTTGTATATACGTTTCGCTCTCGGTATCTAAATTACTGGTGGCTTCATCCAAAATAATGATTTTAGGATCGGCCAACAAGGCACGGGCTATCGAAATACGTTGCTTTTGTCCTCCGCTTAGCTTCACACCTCTTTCGCCTATTACCGTGTCTAAGCCGTTTTCAAACCGGTCGGTAAATTCGTTTACATAGGCTCCTTTTACTGCAGCTAGCAATTCCGCTTCGCTGGCATTGGGTCTGGGAAAAAGTATGTTTTCTCGTATCGTTCCTTCATACAAAAAATCGTCTTGCAGTACCACGCCCAAATGTTGGCGGTAGCTGCTTAGTTTTACCGTGGCAAGGTCCACGTCATCCAGCAGCACTTGTCCTTCAGTAGGATTTAAAAAAGTGGCTACCAAGCCCGCAATGGTTGACTTGCCGCTACCCGAAGAACCCACCAATGCGGTTACACTGCCCTTGGGTGCGTCAAACGAAATATGGTGCAGTACTTCTTTGTTTTCTTCATAGGCAAACGACACATTATCAAAACGAATATGGCCTTCTATAGTATCCAGTTCGATGGTTCTTCTATCGTCGTCATCTTCCTCCTTCATTTCCATCAATTCTTGCGTTCTGTCTAAGCCTGCCATAGCCTCGGTAAGCTGGCTGCCTATATTGCTCATTTGCACAATAGGTGCTATCATAAAACCCAAAAACAGCGTGAACGACACAAAATCACCGTAGGTCATAGTGCCTTGTATAATAAAATATCCGCCTATGCCCATTATACCGGCTGATGCCAATCCTAATAAAAAGGTAGAGGTGCTGGTAATGAGGGCGGTAGAAGTCAAACTCTTTTTTACATTTAAGAAAATTTGCTCCACTCCTTCGGCAAATGTTTTGCTTTCTTGGGCTTCTGCGTTGAATCCTTTTATCACACGTACGCCATTCAGTGTTTCGGTCAAGCGGCCGGTAACGTCGGCATTTATTACACCGCGTTCTCTAAAAATAGGGCGGATATAGCCGAATGCTTTCATAGCTATAACAGCGAAAATAGCCACGGGCACCAACACAAAAAGTGTCATCATGGCATTTATTTTTATAAGCAAAACCAACGATACAATGGATGTAATAGCACCGCCAAACAATTGTACCAAGCCGGTACCAATGATATTTCGAACGCCTTCTACATCATTCATCACTCGGCTTACCAGTGCTCCACTCTTGTTATTATCAAAAAAACCGATGGGTAGTTTCAGTAACTTCTGCTGCACTTGCGTTCGCAAAATAGAAATCAATCGCTGTGCTTCTACACTTAGCAATCGCGTAAGTACAAAGGATATAAGCGACTGTACCAAAAGCGCTATGCAAACGACAATTAATAAGGTGGTTAGCATTTTAAAATCCTGATTTGGAATTACCTCGTCTATCAAACTTTTACTGGCATACGGCAGCACCAAGCTCGACAAACTTTTGATTAAAATAAGGATTAAGCCTACAGCGATTAGCTTTTTTCTAGGCCAAATGTATTCGTTAAAAGCCCAAACCAGGCTTACTTTTTTATTGCTCACGTTGGCTATGTATCAGTTTCTAAGCCAAAATAATTTGTATGACGAATAGGCAGAAAAATAAGAAGCACCATTCAGACTGAAAGTAAAACAGATTGAATTTCAATAGTATAGGCATTTTACAGCTTTTACGTTGCCTATAAACTAAGTCTAGACAAACGATACGCTGGCATAGTTGTTATGTACTACAATGAGTACTTCTATTCTATCTGCCCAGCCGCTCGGATTTCCGTGGCAAACCAAAGATCCGTTTATTTTTTGCGTGTATCACCGCGATGAGTTTCCCAAAGGAAACGAGCATATGGGTCCGGCTACTTCAGAACTGGTCGGCAGAGCCATAGGCAATGATTTTACTATAAAGGACGGGTGGCGAATGTACCACGGTAGCAAGGTGCCTGGCTTTCCCTACCATCCTCACCGCGGTTTTGAAACCATTACCGCGGTAAAAGAAGGCATTGTAGACCACACCGATTCTATGGGTGCTTCGGGTAGATTTAGCGCAGGTGATGTGCAATGGATGACAGCAGGAAAAGGCGTTTTGCACTCGGAAATGTTTCCGCTTTTGCACGAGGACAAGGAAAATCCAATGGAGCTCTTTCAGATTTGGCTCAACTTACCTAAGCGAAGCAAGTTTGTAGAACCTCATTTTAAAATGCTATGGAAAGAAGAAATCCCGAAACTTGAATGGCAAGATGATGCAGGCCGAAAAACAAGTGTAGATATTATTGCCGGCGAACTGTATGATAGAACGGGACTTGAGCCTACACCCGATTCTTTTGCGGCAGATAAGGCCAATAATGTGGGTGTTTTTACCCTGATTATGGAACCGGGAGCACAATTTATACTCCCCAAAACCGCTGCTGGCACGAATCGTATGCTCTATTTCTATAAGGGAAATGAACTTATTATTGACAAAAGTAGCCTGCAACAACATGCTGCTATAGAAGTAAATGCGAGTATGGATATTGCTCTGCAAGCGGGCGCTGAAGAATGTCGACTTTTAATTTTGCAAGGCAAACCGATAAATGAACCGGTGGTGCAACACGGCCCGTTTGTTATGAATACACGTGAAGAAATTATGGAGGCTTTTAAAGAGTACCAAGAAACCCAGTTTGGTGGTTGGCCGTGGCCTAAAGAGGAATATACTCATCCGCGTAACGTGGAGCGTTTTGCTCACCACGGCGATGGTAGAAAAGAGGAACGTTCGTTTTAACCTGAATGGAGCGGTAAAACGATTAATATGGGTTTAACCCCAATTAGCAGGGTCTTCTCTCCACGCGTTTAGTGCTTCTAAATCTGCACTTTCTATGTAGCCCGAAGTGAGTGCTTCTGTAATTAAGCTACTATAGTCGCCAAGTGTAAAGTACTTGCAATACGCTTCTTTAAAATTGGAATCTGCCAAGTCGAAACCATAGGTAAAAATGGCTGCCATACCTAGCACATTGTATCCTTCATTGCGCAGGTATTCTACTACTTTTAGGCTACTACCACCAGTGCTTATTAGGTCTTCCATCACCACTATTTTGGCAGATTTATCCATTTGCCCTTCCAGCTGGCGTTGTAGTCCGTGCTCTTTTGGCTTTGGACGGCAATAGGCGTAACTCAACTCCATTTCTTCTGCTACCAAAGCGCCCATAGCAATACCTGCAGTAGCTACTCCAATTATGGCATCCGCCTCCGGAAATTCACTTGCAATGCGCTCGCTCAACATTTTTTTTATGGCTGTTCTGTGCTTTGCAAATGACAGTACTGTTCGGTTGTCACAATAGATTGGCGAGTTCCAACCACTTGACCATTTAAAAGGTTTATTCGGACTTAACTTAACTGCCCTTGTTTCTAACAATATTTTAGCGATTTTTGCCTCGGTCATATACAATTTTAAAGCTGACAAATGTATCGAATTTTTCACGGTAAACACCGCATCTTATTGTCCACAGCAAAAGACTCGATAGACCAATCTAAGCAAGATTTTGTAATAAAAAAGCCTAGCGAAGAACAGATTAAAGAAGTACTTCGGGTAAGCAAAAGCTCTACCAAAGCCCTTAAAATACTCTTTATAGGCAACCCCGATAAACTACTGAAAAAAGTATTTTTTGGCTTTAAATACGTAGTAGCTTCCGGTGGAATTGTACAAAATAAAAAGGGTGAAATTCTGCTTATGAAACGCCTTGGTAAGTGGGATTTACCCAAAGGAAAAATAAAGAAAGGCGAAGACTTGCAAGCTTGTGCGCTGCGCGAAATAGAGGAGGAAACTGGAGCTAAAAAGCTATCAATTATTGAGCCGCTTTCCGAATCGTACCACACCTATTATCGCAATGCTAAATGGGAAATAAAACACACCTATTGGTATTTAATAAATTGCAACTACGAAGGTGAACTGGTTCCGCAATTGGAAGAGGATATTCACGAAGTAAAGTGGGTAGCGTTGCAAGACTTGGAATTGGACGAGATAGATACATATCCGGCCATAAAACGCTTGCTAAAAGCATATTTAAAGCGTCAAACAGCCTAAGCTTTCTTGATTATTTGCTCGTAGATTGAGGTTGGGATATACTTTTTGAAATCTCCCTCAAACCGAATTAAATCACGCACAATAGTGGAGCTGACAGACGAATTTTTTTGATTGCTCATTACAAATACACTTTGTACATCTTGGGTTAAATCTTCATTTACATAGGCGATTTGCTGCTCATATGTAAAATCTTGCGTAGTTCGCAAGCCACGCAGAATAAACTGAGCGCCAATGGATTGCGCGAAAGTGGCGGTTAACCCTTCGTAGTGTATCACGCTTACCCGTGGATTGTCTGCAAATAATTCTTCTAACCAAGCAGTACGCTCTTCTAGAGAAAACAGGTAGCTTTTATTGCTGTTTACGCCAATGGCAACCACTACTTCGTCAAACATTTTCAAACCACGATTTACAATGTCTAAATGGCCATTGGTAAACGGATCGAAAGTACCTGGGAACAATGCTTTTTTACTCATTTCGCTTCATCAAAAGTAAAGAAAGAAAATGTACTTTGTCCGTATTTTCTCTGTTCTGCGAGATGCGCGCTGTTTATTGGCAAATTGTGTACGTGTTCCAGAATAAATACTCCGCCCGGTTTTATGATTTTGTGAGTACTGATAAACGTAATTAACTCCTGGATTTCTTTTATAGATTGATATGGAGGATCTGCAAATATAATGTCGTATTGCTTTGTGTTTTGTTTTAAAAAAGCCAGCACTTTAGCTTGAACTACAGTAATGTGCAAATCGAGCTTAGCCGCAATTTCTTTTATATACCGTATGCTTTTTGCATTTAAATCTATTGTAGTTACATCTTCGCACCCACGCGAAGCAAACTCTAATGCAATACTTCCCAAACCTGAGTATAAGTCCAATACGGATATATCATTGAGGTAAAAGCGCAGATCAAGAATATTAAACAATGCCTCTTTGGCTCTGTCTGTAGTAGGGCGAGCATGTGGCATATTTCGCTCCGGAAAACGAAACCCTTTATGCACCCCGCTTATAATACGCATTGGCTAAAAAATGCAGATAAAGTTTGTATGTCCTTGTCCAAATTAGAATCTGTATTGTATGCCCATTGTATTGGTGTGAGATGCAACGCTGGCAAATAGTTTTTGAATAGAACGCTTAAGCTTTCGTGTTTTCCTTTTGTGCTTATACACTCCACATAAAGATCTTCTACAGGTAAATCCAGCTGCTCTACCGCTAACATTACGAAGTAAAAAAGTTCATCGGTATTGGTTACCAAATATGAATTGGCAAACACTAAACTACCGTTTTTATAGGCAAATATGCTTACGGTGTTTTGGTATTCATAAAAATAGATAGCATCACTATGTTTCTTCTTTCCGAAATAAGCAAGCGCAATACCAATATCACTTTCCAGCTTGTAATTCACTAATTTAGAAGTGATTGCTTCTGCAAATCCTGTGCATTGGTACGCTAATTTTACATGGTCAATTAACTCCGTTTTTAATTGAGAAGAAGTGCCATAGCTAAGCTGAAAAGCATCTTTTGCATCTAGCCCTTCGGAAGGGACCATTACAAACTTATGAACTGCACAAATACAATGTGTGTTGGAAAAGATGGCGTGCTCTAAATCATTTGGCAACTCATTGTTGGAAGAGGTATGTGACCATTTCAGTGTATTGTCCTTGGCAAAGACGTTATACACCACAGCATCTGTAAAAAAGCTAACTACCAGTTTATCGCTTACCGCATTGTGGTAATTTGCCATTAAAAAAAGAATTATCGACTACCCCAGTTTCCGTTGTAATCTACCTCATAGACCGAACCTACGCGTAGTGGATCGTTTTTCTTCTCCCGTTCGCGATTAAATGGTTTTGGGTCAGTAACCTGAAAAACAGGAACCTTAACGTTGTTTTTTACAATGGTATTTGCTTGCATAACAAATTGCAATGTATCGTAGTAAGGTACAAAGCGCAGATTTTCAATATCTACATTTTTAAATAGCGTATCTCGTACATTTAGCTCCATAGGCACAATCTTATACACTGTTGTAGAATCATCTTTATCACCAAACTCTACCATCACCTTTATTTTTCCGTTTTGCATGAAATCACAAAGTGTATCAAAACTAGCAGTAAAACTGCCCGTTTGGTCTTTGTATAAAATCTGAGCATCACGAATAATCTTCAGTTTATCAATTACTTTTTGCTCTTTTATTTCTACTTCTTTGGCATAGCGAACTGGCTCCGCAATGCCCTTAAAAGTATAATAACCAAGCACACAAATGGCGATAACTAGAATTGCTCTTATAACGTATTTCATTCTATTTTACTACTGATTTAGATTGAC
>JBEAPG010000080.1:0-6951 GCA_041164545.1 Bacteroidota bacterium | reverse complement strand
CCAATAATTTTGCGCTCCAATAACGCCAATAGTTTTTCGGTAATCGGGATAAATCTTGTCCAAATTCCTTCCATCAAAAATAGTCGCTGTGCTTTGGCTTCAGCCAGTAGCGCCGCCACTTCTCTAGCATTCATTCCCATAGGTTTTTCACACAAAACGGCCTTGTTGTTTCTTAGGCACATCATTGCATTTTCAAAATGAAATACGTGTGGCGTTGCAATGTAAACCACATCTATTTCTGCATCCAAAGCCAGCTCTTCATAAGATCCGAAATACTTTGCGACCTTATGCTTTTCAGCAAATTCTTGGGCTTTATGCACATCTCTAGATGCCACACCACACAATCTCGCCCCATTTGTAAGCAATACGTCCTCGGCAAATTTGTGCGCTATGTTACCCAAACCTATTATCCCCCAATTGACAACTTTACTCATTTAACTTATTGATAATTAGATTCATGTTCATTTTAATTAAACCCGCCTTGAAAGGTAGTATGATATCAATTTCTCGTAATCAATTCTGCTCAAATGACGATTGTCTTTCGGCAACTTATTTAGTATTAAAAAATCGTGAATTTGATATTGAAAACCTGCATTTACCATTTGTAACTGATTCATTTTTATTCCGGTTGCGAACACGATGTTTTTACCGCCTATATGCAACCATGTACCTTCTGCCTTTGCACAACATTCCGACAAATATTTTTCATACACCAAGGGTGAAACCACCTTTTCTTCTTCCATCCAAGCATATTTTTTTCTTCCATAAAAAAAGAGTAGTTCATTAGTAAAATATCCTAAATCACCCGTGCGGTGCCAAACTGTGTCCCCTTCCACAATTTTATTTGCTTTAAATGCCGCGTCATCTTTAAAATAGTGATTCAATACATGACGACCAGCTACTAAAATTTCGCCAACTTCTGCTTGTGACAAGTCGGTAATTTTTCCATCCTCAATTTGGCCAATGCGAACTTGAATATTTGGATGTGGTACACCGACGCAAAGCCCATTTTCATTTGGCAAATAATTTAAGTATGTGCTTACATCTACTAAGGCTATCGGCTCTGCTTCTGTGCTTCCATAAGCAAAATGAATACGTCTTGCTTCTACAACTTGGGTAATTTTACGCACAAAATGCGGCAGAATGGTAGCTCCACCTATGAATACCTTATTGAAACTTTGCGCATTTAGATTGGCAAGAAATGTAGTAAAATGTGCTGGCGATGCCGTTGCCATATTGGGCTTTATGAAGGATAAAATGAACGACCATTCTTTCTTCTTTTTTGGTTTTGGCGGTATAATGGAAGTTGCTCCTACTGCCAAATTACACATCAGTACCACTGGCAAACTGGTTATGTGTACATCCGTTGGTTTTATCTGCATTTCTTGCACTAACGTGTTAAGTTGTATATTCAGAAATCCGTGTGTTCTATCGGCGGCTTTTGGGTTGCCCGTAGTTCCACTCGTAAATGTAATAAGCGCAGAATCCGTCTCCGTTTGTTGGCAAGCTTTTTGGCGCAATACTTCGCCTTTATTAGTCACTATAAATGATTTCCAAAGTGGCTTTGCAAACCAGAAAAACCGCAAAAATCGAATAATGGGCAAGGTAATTATGCCTTTGCAATCCGCTTTATTATACGCTTGCACAACTCCGGGTTTATTCTTAATGGCATCCACCAAAACTACCCGTGCACCCAAATGAAAAAGAGCTAAAATATGAACGTACATCTCCAATGAAAATGGAATCATAAGCATAATGTTATCTCCTTTAGTCACTCCTGCTTTTTGCAATCCATCTGCACGCCTTAAAACCAAATTTTGAAGGGCTAAAAAAGAGATAGACTTTCTTTTATATACAATGGCGATATGATTGGGATATTGCCTTGCCGCTTTATGAAATTGGTCTACAATGTTCATGCTATAGTTTTACTTAGCAGCACGTGCTGCTGGTACATTTCGCCACCATAATTGGTTGATATTCTGGCAGAGTTATTATCTTCTTGAAAATAGGCATGCAACATACTTTCAATTCCCATTTCTATTAAATCAACATGAAAAAGTGCCGAAAACATATGGGCTAGTCCTTTGTATTTTTCAGCAGGGTGTCGCGCTATGGTTTTTACTATTATTTCGTTTGGATTGAACCGATTTTCGACTGCAAATAGCAGTCCTACCATCTGCTCATTATCCATAAAATAATAAATCAAATTAGGATTCAATAGCGGTAAAATGGTCTGATACATAGCCACAAAGTCTGACTCGGAGATTGGCGAGAAAAACAAATTGTTTTTAAAAAGTTCGCTACAGAAACCGTGCAATAAACATAGTTCTGCGTCGCTTTCCTGCATATTAAAATGCCTGACCGTTATTCCTTTCCCATCAAAATAAGATTGATAGTCTGGCAAGTCCAAATGGGTTTGAATCTCTTCTCTATTGGTTTGATACTGAGCAAGTGTGCAAAATCCTGCATTTTTCCATTGATCTAAATAATAGTTTTTGTGATTTGCCTCCAAAAAAAAGCGCGGCTTCTCTAATGTAGAAAATCGGTAACTATGCCAAGTGTCGCCGTTCATTGGCCCTACAAGTATTTTAGCACCACGAAGTTTTGTGTATTTTTCTATTTCACGGAAAAAGAGCTGCGCTATGGCCATCTCATCTATGCATTGGTAATTTCCTAAAACCAGCGCATCTGCAAATGCTGTATTTTTAAAAATGCTGGCAAATGCTTGCACATCGCCATTTTGCTCCAATCCAATATGAGTGATTGCATTAGAAGCATTGTCTAAGCTAGGTTTTGAATCATTGACATATACGCGCCCTACAATATTTCCAAACTTATTCGGCGCTTCATCTGCGTTATAGTACTTAAAATCAAGCACCTAAATTTTCAATCTCCCGTTTTATTCCTTTCAGATTATTCTTAAAAATAAGACCAATTACCCAACCGGATGTTTTGAGCTTGAGCCAATCTACAAACCCCAGTTCTTCCGCATTTTTGTATAAACTTAGTGTCAGTTCCGTTTGATTTTCTGATATAGAAGAATAGATCTGCTTAGTAGTAAGGTTATTGGTTTGGATAATAAATCCGTGCATATTGTATATTGTAAGTTCTCGCTCTTTATTCGGAATATCAGCAAGTATTTCTTCGTCCCACCATATCCCTGTTTCATTCATATTTCGAAAACACCTGCGTATAGATCCTTTTTTACCATCAGGTATTTTATCTGAATTTAATGGTGTAATGTGGTCTACAAACATAGACCAATCGTGTGCGGTGGCTGAACTACCTAAGTAGGTATATACTTGACTAACAGGCTTTTCAATAATTAGACTTCTAGCTAAGACATATTGCTCTTCTTCTTTGTTAAACGGACTGAATAACAAGGCCAATACAAGTAAACTTACCAACCCAATTCCAATTTTTAGTTTTACACTCATTGTTAATCTCTTATTAAAAAATGAAACTCTCTATAGAAAAAACCGAGGTCTTTTTCAGGTTTTTTGTGCCTTACAAATTTACAATTTTCTAATGTAATTCTCGGCACCATTAGGTTCCAATATGCCAACCTAGCTCCGCTTTCTGATGCATTTTCAATCGCCCGAATATTAGCATTAAACTCTTCCTCACTCATATACTCAAAAATGTTGGAAAGGTTAAATCTGTTGTACTTTTTGCCCGTCTGAAGCCAAGTTTCCAAGTGGGATTCCACATAAGTGATTTGGTTATTCTGCAACCAAGCTTTTGCCTTGCTAAAACTATCAGCGTGCGCATATGGCGGTCTTTCATTTCCGTATTTTCCTAAAAGTATGTAGCTAAGAATGTAGTTATGCTGGCAGTTTCTAGACTTCAAATGCTTTTCGGCAGTTGCGAAAATTTGCTTTCCAACCTTGCCTTCTACATATTTCATTTTTTGCTTATTTCTCCCCAAAAGCCCCATTACAAGCTTGCTAAAAAATACACGAAAAAAGGCCTTCCAGCGCCAGTTATTCCAAACTTTATTGTAAAATTCTGCTTGGGCCGCATCGCTCTTCGTTTTAAATAAATTTTGAATGTCCGCTTGACTATGTATGAGGGGCAAAATGCGAGAAGCAAAAAGGTGAAAATACTTTTCCAGTTTTCCTTGATGGATAATTCCATCTTCTAAGAGCTGAATGTTCTCATCAAAAAAAGTACGGCAGGCGTCAGGCAAATGAGTACTTAGTTTTTTAAAAATCAACTTTCGGTTTGTACCCGAACTAAATCCGAGCAATTCCTCAAATTCGCTAAATTCCAACCATTTTATAGCTGCTTCCTTTAATTGGCAGAGGAAAATTTGGTGCGCACAAGTATCTACACACGTCATCGATTTCGGATTTTTACTTAATAGATACAGCGCATTATCACCGGCAGATGCAATCGAAATTGTTTCCGATTTATCGTCAATAGCTAAGCTTCCGCCCAATAGATAGGCATCTTCCCAACACGAGCTATAGTTCAATAAATTAGCCATCCATTCTTTCCACAACACCTGTTAAACCATTCATTTTTACTCTATCTCCGTTTTTTAAAATCTGTGTAAGCCCTTTTATACCTACTATGCAAGGAATACCCATTTCTCGTGAAACGATAGCTGCGTGACTTAGCGTACTTCCTCGTTCTACCAAGATAGCACTGGCAGATTGAAAAATGGTAATCCATCCCGGATCGGTGGAACTTGTTACCAATATATCGCCCTCCAAACTTTTTACATCTTCAGGTTTACTCAGTATTCTCACCCTTCCTTCTACTATTCCTGCACAGCAGGGTATGCCTGTCAAATTGCCATCTAAAATAACTTGCTCTAATTCCAAATCTAAGTTCCCATTGTATTGATGTATTCGCTCTGGAGGAGTAGGCATAGCCCAAAATTGCTCATTCTCCAACTTTCGCTGCTTTATAATAGCATTTATGTGTTCAGTATTCACTGAACCATGAATAAATTCATCTATCTCAGATTCTTTTAAATAAAAAATGTCTTTGAAATGGTGAAGCTTACCGATTGCTTGCAGTTTATGGCCAATCTCCCACATAAACTTACGAATAATACCAAAGGCCAATGTACGATCGAACCTTAAATTTTCTCTATCACTTACCAATTCTGCTGCTTTTCTCGACACGTGATTAAAAATAACTCTCCTGAAGAAAGGTAATGAATCAACATAGGTTGCCGCTGAATCATTATTAGGCATTTTATCGACCGGTGGACTAAATTTATATGTTTTTAGAATAGTAATAAACGCAAGTGGATTTTGAGTAAAGGTTTCATTTTCCAGTTTTAGTTCCCCAATACTTCTATCGCCATAGTTTTCGATGTATTTCCAAATAAGTTTGCCTGTTTCTCCCAATTGATTTGCTCGTACCTTGCCCCAAGTATCTTCCTCGCTACTTTCTGTAATGGATTGCATAACGCCTTCTTGTGTCGCAGTTTCACAAATTTGTGATAACAATTGGGCCGGAAGTACCGATTTTACAGGATGCTTGCCTACGACCAATTGAGTATGTAATTGAGGCAAATTCAGCCAATTGGCACACAGCTTTTGGAGCGTTCCGAAATAGATCATTGCAAGTAAATCATTGGCTAAAGGTGGCGACCATTGATTAACCAGTAGCGATTTAAATTCGTGATAGTCTTTCCAAACATCTTGCACTTCCCGTTTACCATAATCTATTGTCTTATAGCTTTTTACAACATCATTTACTTTTAGGCTAAATGACTTTTTTATTTTGGGCAATCGGTAGTTTAACCGCACAATTTTTACAACTGTTTTTGCCAGTTGATAGATAGATTTCCATTTCCCGGGCTGTGCCTTCAACTGAAAATCTACTCCCAAAGGCTCTGAAACACCCATCATTTTTTCCATATACTGCGCATTAAGCTGATAGGCTGGCAACATGGCCAAGGCCTTGTACCAATGGATAAGGTGGTAATAAACTCGGCCATTTATGTGCCCTAACATTTCTGCAAACACTTCTTTATTAGCCTCAATCTGCTTGGATGATACACCCAGCAACTTGGCAAAGTTTTTATATACGGACTCATAAATGGCTACAATAAAAGAGAAGGTAAACGGCGATGTAATCCCAGGATAGGATTCTATAATATTGGAATTATCCCAAATGATATGTTCGGCATTTGGATCTATAGTAGTGATGGGTCTGCTTTGCAAAATATAAAGTTGATTTTGGGCATAACAAAACTCAACATCTTGCGGAGCACTATGCAAGTGTTCGAGCCTATCTAGTGTAGATTTAACCTCATTTAATTGCTCGTGATTTAGTGAAGAGGCATTTTTTAACTCCTCTTCTAAATCACTATAAATCAAATCGCTACTATCGTATATCAATTTCTTTTCTTTAACTGCAACTTTTGATTTCCAATCACTTGCTGTAGAGGTAAAATAGTCGGCATTCAAGCTTCCGTTTACCAACGCTTCACCCAATCCAAATACCGAAGAAATTACAGCAGACTTTTTGTATGGTTTTAGCGGATCGCAACTAAAAGCTACTCCACTTACGTCTGCAGCTATCATTTGTTGAATGATAATGGACAAGCGAAGATCACGGCTATCTAGCTTATTTAGATTTATATACGATTGCACTTTTGTGCTGTTTTTAGCGGTAGCAACCTTCTTTACAGCCTCCAAAAGATCCTTTTTTGCAACAAATAGTTTGGTAGTAAAAACACCTGCAAAACTATATTCATCCCCATCTTCAAGATTGGCAGATGACCGAACGGCAAAATATTCACCTTGCAGTTCATGATCTACCCATTTTTGTAATTTTTCGTTCGTTATTTCTCGTTGCGTTTTCTCCGTTAAAATGATAAAAGGAGGCACGTTAAATCCTGCTTCTCTTAGCAATAGCAATGATGCTGCTTTGCCTCCATAGCGATATGTAACGTGCTTATTCATTTAAAAAATATTTTGCACTAAA
>JBEAPG010000079.1:0-6971 GCA_041164545.1 Bacteroidota bacterium | reverse complement strand
TTCAATCCATTTTCTACCACCTGCATCATCGCACTTGGACCACAGGTATAGTATTTTGCTGTTGGGAAGTTTAACCCTAACTCTTGTCTTATCAATTCCGAAACTCTCGCTTCTGATAAAAAGCCCTTATATCCATCCCAGTCAATTGGCGGGTTGTCTAGGCTATAGAACACTTTGAAGTTGCTGTTGCTTGCTTCTAAAGCACTAATTTCATCTTTGAAAATAATACTCTCTTCGTCTCTATTGGCATAAAACAGGTAACACTTGCTATTTGGTTCTGTAATAAGGGCGGTCTTAATGATGCTTAGAAGTGGAGTAATGCCACTGCCACCACCAAACATAAAATAATGATTTGCCGCACTGCTATTCGGTTCTAAAATAAATTTGCCCATAGGAGGCATTACATCTATTATGTCACCTTCTTTTACCTCCCTGTTCAGGTATGTGCTCATTTTTCCTCCCTCTACTTCTTTTACTGCAATAGTGGGGTTGCTACTACTTACTGGGGAAGAACAAACTGAGTATGATCTACGAACCTCTTCTCCATTTATGATAATACTAAATGTAAGATATTGACCTGCTTTGTATTGAAACTGTGCTCCTAAATGTGCTGGCACTTCAAAAGTGATACTAACCGCATCTCTAGTTTCACGATTTAGTTTTTGTATTGGTAAAGAATAAAATCCTGCTGGCATGTTTTGTTATTTTAAAATCAATTGCTCTAATATTTCTACTGCGTTTGTAGCAGCTCCTTTTCTTAAATTATCTGCTACTATCCACATATTTAGCGTGTTAGCTTGCGACTCGTCTATGCGCAATCTACCAACCATCACCTCATCCTTATTCATAGCATTTAAAGGCATTGGATAAACAAAGTTGTCGATATCATCCTCCAATTTGACGCCGTCTGTTACACTTAATAATGCGCGAATGTCAGTTAGGGTAAATGGCTTTTCAAACTGCACATTTACACTCTCCGAATGCCCTCCAACTACTGGCACACGCACCGCTGTTGCAGTTATCGCTATTGTATTGTCACCCAAAATTTTTCTGGTTTCGTGCACCAACTTCATTTCTTCCTTGGTGTATCCGTTTTCTAAGAACACATCACAATGTGGAATACAGTTTTTATCAATTGGGTATTTGTATACCATATTTTTAGAAGAACCCTCGTTACGTTCGTCTTCCATTTGTTCCACAGCTGCCTTTCCTGTACCCGTAACTGATTGATATGTAGAAATAACCAATCGTTTAATACCATATTTCTTATGCAATGGGGCTAGAGCCATAACCATTTGTATGGTCGAACAATTTGGGTTTGCAATAATTCTATGTGTATCAGTTATTGCATTTTGGTTAATTTGAGGAACAACCAAAGGGCAATTTTCGTCCATTCTCCACGCGGATGAATTGTCAATTACCGTAATACCTTTTTCCGCAAAACGCGGTGCCCATTCGGTAGAAATGGAACCTCCAGCAGAAAAAAGAGCGTAGTCTATATCTTTATCTAATACCTTTTCTAGCGTAGTTGTCTCATAAGGTGTGCCTTGATAATAAACCAATTCTCCTTCAGACCTTGCGCTTGCAACTGGGTATAGGTTGTCAACTTGAACATTGTGTTCTTCTAAAACTTGCAGCATAGTGCGACCTACCATTCCAGTCGCTCCTACAATAGCTAAATTCATATTGTTTCTGGTATTTCTGTTTTTAAACTTAAGCTTCTGTTGCTTAATTTGGCTTGACTTTTCACCGCAGCAACTAACTCTTCTAACTGATTTAGGTAGAGAGATTGAAAGCCATCGGAAAGTGCCACTTCTGGTTCGTGATGTACCTCAATCATTAAACCATCTGCGCCTGCAGCTACTGCAGCTAGAGACATTGGTTTTACTAAGCTTCTTTTCCCTGTTCCTTGACTAGGGTCAGCTATTATTGGCAAATGGCTAAGTTCTTTAACCAAAGGAATAGCAGCAATATCCATTGTGTTTCTTACCGAATTGTCAAATGTACGAATTCCTCTCTCGCAAAGAATTACATTTTCATTTCCTCCTAACAAGATATACTCTGCTGCTAACAGCCACTCATTTACTGTGCTAGACATGCCTCGTTTTAATAAAACAGGCTTGTCTAACTTACCCAGTTCTTTTAAAAATTGGTAGTTTTTCATGTTTCTAGACCCCAATTGAAGTACATCTGCATATGGATATATTTCTTCAATAAGTGAGGTGTCTAGTACCTCCGTGACTACTTTTACATTGTATTTTGATGAAACATTTCGTAGCAATTCTAGTCCATGTTTCTTTAATCCCTGAAAATCATATGGAGAAGTTCGGGGCTTATATGCCCCTCCTCGTATAAATTTTATACCTAATTCAGATATTCTGCTGGCAATTACATCCAGCTGCTCTTCAGACTCCACCGCGCAAGGGCCCGCTATTAAGCAAAGCTCCTTCGCTCCAATGTTTTCATCCCCAACACGAACTACAGTGTTGGCTTTCTTATATTGTCGTGATGCTAGTTTATAATCAGACATTGCTGCAAATTAAACAGATACTCACTAATTCAGTTTGGTGTAGGTGATAGAAACTTTAACTTCTCCTAAAGTTGGGTCAGTTTTTAGCACCGCCCTAGATGGAGTAATTGGGAAATCTGACGGAATAGAGAGATAAAATCCTCTAAAATTGTTCATACCTGTTTCCAAATGTTCATCTACTAATTCTTGTAAATAGCGATTGAAGTGAAAAGTGTACTGGTCAGATTCTAATAGTCCGCCATAGTTGGTATATCCCGTCCACCCTTGAGGTGGGAAAATAGCGTCTACATAGTCTATAAAAACCGTTGGTCTTGCATCATCTGGATGAGGACGCAAAAGCAATAGCCTTTTTGGGGCAGGAAATGCAGTCGTTATCTTACTTTGATCCAAGGTAAAAGTGATTTCTGCTTCATTTATAACCACCTTTTCTCCTTTTGAAATAAAGGCATCAAGGTCTGGTATGTCTATTTTTACCTTGGGACCTCCCATTGCTTGAACATAGGTGCTGTTATAATGTCCCGAACCCATTTGTTGGTTTGTAATGCTTGACTGGCTAGTTACACTATAAAAGTTGATGCGTTCGGATGAGGGGCCAACGGGTATATTTGTGCTTAACGAATCGTTGTAGTATAAAGAAAGGCGTGTGTTTGAATTTCTTAAATCTATTCCAACAATAGCACCTTTTCCGCTTGCAAGATTTGATTTTGGAACAAGCACAATGCCTTTTAAGTAAGTTAGAAAGTCATCAACAGACGCATAAGTGGAAGCCGGTTGATCTAACATTTCTTGTCCGAAACTATTGTTTAGTCTAATGTTTAGCTGAGGCGATACGCGTGAACTATCGCCATTTATTTTAACCCAAACGCTGTCAAAAAAATTAAAAGTGCCTTTGAAAGAACCTATTTTAGAGCCTAAGACAGGATTGAAGTTGGAGTAATATTGTCGATCTACATCTAATGTCTCATCCAATTTATAAACATCAATTTCAATTTCGGATGACAAATCGCCGTAGCTTAGTACATTTTCTATGCCTCCTAAAATTTGTGCTTTGTCATACTTAAGGGTTAAAACAGCAGAATCAATCGTGTTACCATTCAAATCAAATCCGCTTTCATCAATTCTGGGTTGCATAATTAAGCTAGCCACGCTGGTTCCAAATTCGGGGTCGTTAATGGCCCCAAGAATGTTTGAATTAAGCGAATCCGTTCTTATACTATCTTCGGAAATTGTTCTGCACGTAATTAGCGTTAGCTCCTCCGTAATTGAGTTAATTAACCCTCCATCCGGTCTAAGGTTTACCCCGATGTCTGTTCCTTCTTTGTTACAGCCCCAAATAGCGGCTAAAAAGAAAAGGGGCAATAACCCCTTTATCCCTATTTTCATTAGTTTGTTTTTCAAATAAAATATTTACTGATTTTCACCCAAAAGCGAATTGTAGAAATTCAGATAATTGTCGGCCAATTCATCATTAGAGTGGTTAAGTAACGGTTTGTCCACCGAGCTTAGTCTTTGCTCCAATTCTGGATCTACCGTATTACATCTCACTACTGCGTCAGCGTGCATTATGCCACCCATATGTAAGCTTGTGCAATCTGCTTTTGCAAATGGCTCAAGCTCTTCGTCTTCTATATAGTTTAAGCTAGCTTTACGCATAAAGTCCGAGCCTAAATCCTCGTTGAAATCGTTTTCGTATACGGAGTAAACAATCTTTGCATTAGAAAAAACGGGCTCATCTTTATACAACGTTTTTAGGTAAAGTGGAATTAAACTAGTCATCCATCCCTGGCAATGAATAATATCAGGATACCATCCAAGCTTTTTTACTGTCTCTAGCGCTCCTTTGCAAAAGAAGATAGTTCGCTCATCATTGTCTGAGAAAAATTGTTCGTTCTCGTCGCTGTATATAAATTTACGGTGAAAGAAATCTTCATTGTCTAAAAAGTAAACCTGCATTTTAGTGTTTGGAATGGAGGCGACTTTTATGGTAAGGGGATTGTCGTTGTCGTCTATAGTGATGTTCATACCACTAAGTCTAACTACTTCGTGTAATCTGTTTCTTCGTTCGTTGATAACCCCAAAACGAGGAACCAATATACGAACTTCATTATCTTTTTCTTGTATCTTCTGAGGTAAATAACGGGCTATTTCAGCCAATGGAGTATCTCCGTCTAAGAATGGTCTCATTTCTGAGGAGATAAAAAGGATTTTTTTTCTTTCTTGTGTATTATCCATAGAACGTATTATGTTTACAACTGCAAAGGTACTGCCATATTACGTGATATTCGCAGCAAAAAACTCTTGTATTTTAAGTATTTTTTAACTATATGCATATAATAAAATCAGCTAAAAAGCTGTCCCAATATTTAAATGGAATACGCTTAGAGCAAAAAAATGTTACAATTGGCCTAGTGCCAACAATGGGTGCGTTGCACGAAGGACACACAAGTCTTATAGAAGCGAGCGTTGCTGATAATGCCATAACCGTGTGCAGTATTTTTGTAAACCCTACACAGTTTGGCGACAAATCTGATTTGGAAAAATACCCTAAACCCATTGAAAAAGATGTGGCTATACTTATGGACCACAATTGCAGCGTGCTTTTTTTACCGGAATATGATGACGTATACCCCAAAGAATATGTGCACCGAACTTTTAACTTGTCTGATTTGGATCACAAAATTGAAGGAGCGAGTAGACCAGGGCACTTTCAGGGGGTGTGTAATGTTGTGGCGCGTTTGTTTGAAATTGTGCGTCCACACAAGGCGTATTTTGGCCAAAAAGACTTTCAACAAACAATAGTTATTCGAAGATTAATAGACCAGCTTAATCTTTCGCTGGATATGGTGGTTGTTCCGATAAAAAGAGAGCCTCATGGTTTAGCAATGAGTTCTCGTAATATTCGATTATCTGAGAAGGGAAGAAACAATGCGGCATTTATTTATCGGGCTTTAATACAACTTAAAGAAGATGTGGCTGAAATGGGTTTGCAAGACGCCTTGGCCAAAGCAAAGCAGTTTGTTAGCGCGCAAAAAGGAGCAAGAATAGATTATCTTGTTGCTGTAAACGCCAATACGTTGGACGTAGTAGGACAGTTGGAAGAAGCAGAGTCCGTATCCGTGTTAACTGTGGTTGAATATGAAGGTGTTCGTTTGTTAGATAATATAATTCTGAAATGAGTGCTTGTCGAGAATAGATTTATAACTATCTTTGCAGCCAATTATCGCGGGATGGAGCAGTGGTAGCTCGTCGGGCTCATAACCCGAAGGTCACAGGTTCGAGTCCTGTTCCCGCAACTAAACATAAAGTCTCGCCTTGCGGTGGGACTTTTTTTGTCTAAAAGTTTTCTGCTTCGCGCTACAGCACCTGTGGTTGCAATAGTTTGGTAATCACATAAAAGCAGCATGGCAAACATGTGATTGACAAGCAAAACGCAGGCATTTGCGTTTTAAAAACAATCTCTGACTCTAGCAAATTTAGCCCGCAACTTATGAAGCAACAAGTAGCTCCTATCTAAACTTAGAATTGTTTATGGCATTTGTGAGCAGCAGGTTCTCTGCTGCACTTGTTGTAGAAGCAGTAATAGTGCACACCTCGTTTTCCAACAGTGCCATATAGATGTTTTGGTACATGAGCACTTGTGATTTTGTTGCGTCAGTATAAATAGTTACTTGAATTCTGCTCCAATTCAAGTCGTCTATCTTAATGCTGTTTTGAAATGTATTAAACGGCATTCCTGCTGTTCTATATGTTTGTTCAATGCCTAGTTTAGAATCTGAAACAATGCTGCTAAACAGTCCGTCAGTTAATGGGTTGATTTGGATTGCAGTGTATTGGTTAGAGAAACCAGGATTCCATCTACCTTGAAAAGCTGCAGAAGTTAAGTCGGCACCTGCTGGAGCCATTACTGCTACAAATGCAGAACCTGTACGCTCACCACCATAAAGTGTGCTTCTTTCGCTATTGCTGTTTGTAGAAAGAGATGCTGATAAACGCACTCTAGTGTCGTCGTTAATTTGCTTGTCATAAGCACCTTTTAAGTAAATTGCTGGCTTAGCTGCTTTACCATCGTTGTATGCAGCAACACCAGGGTTGATAAGGCCGTTTGTCATACCACCCATCAACATAATTTCTGGAGTAGCAAAGTAGTAAACTTCTGCTCCTATTTCTGTTGCAAATGCATCCATAATGTAGTTGCCAACAAATGGGTTGTACATACCATTAGCATTGTCAACTCTTCTGAATTGTTGGTCACCGTAGTTTACTTGCATGTGTCCTACTTTAACTCTCATTTTGTCGTCGAACCAAGAAGGGTTTACAAAGAAAGGAAGTTTGTCGATTTGAACATAACCGCCTTTTACCCAAAATTCTCTATGGTGATGGCTTGACATGTAGTTTTCTACGCACATACGGATACCGTCGGCCATTTGAACGTCGATGTTTA
>JBEAPG010000078.1:0-6982 GCA_041164545.1 Bacteroidota bacterium | reverse complement strand
AAGTAAAGTTTTATTTTTGCAGCCCTTTACGGCGGGGTAGCTCAGATGGTTAGAGCGTCGGATTCATAACCCGGAGGTCGGCAGTTCGATCCTGCTCCCCGCTACAACAAACCACTTCAGTCAGAGGTGGTTTTTTTATGCAAACATTTTTTGAAAATAAGGTTGGCAGTTCCTCGTTGCAATAATAGAGCGCGAGCTTCTTTTTTATGAAAATCAATCTTTCATCAAGATGTCACTTTCTTTCTTTCCTGAAAATAAAAAACACCTTTTTCTCTTGCCTTAAACGAAGGTCAGGATTCTTTGGAAAAATTATAATCAAAATAGGTTTAGAGAAAATGGTATCGAAGCCGAGTAAGCGTTTCTTTTCAGTGTCCCGTCCAAAAATAATTTTAAAGTATCTTATTTATTATTCACATATTTCCTTTTTCGATACCACGTCATTATTTGGAAAACAATTTCCAGAAGGTACAAACGAGGGATCATAACGCTGTAATTCTGCGTCATATAAGCCATTGGTTAAAAAATCAACCAATTGGTCAATTTCTTTTGGTGTAAGCTGCAATGGTTTAAAGCTATTTTCCAACATACTTTCAGGTACATTTTTGTTTTCTGCAACAGCATTATTCATATACTCCACTACCTGCTGAATACTGGTAAAAGAAGCTCCGTGCCCATAAAAACGCGCATCTTTCAGATTGTATAATTGAGGAACTTTAAACTTATAGCTATCATCACTATTCTTTGTAAATCCACCTCGCCCAAGGTTTGCATCCTGATTATTGCCACCCAAAATATCAGGCCCTTTTAAATCTTCAAAACCTTGAACATAAAACTGCATCGAATTTAAAGCTGGCCCGTTATGACATTGATAGCATTGTGCTTTGTCAAAAAACAAGCGCATACCCTCTTTTTGATTTTCTGTCAGTGCATTTTGACTACCTTTCAACCATTGTTGGTAGGGAGCCAAATCGGCAAGCAATGTCCGCTCATAAGCCGCAATGGCCAAGCCAATTAATTCAACAAGTTTTTTTGTTGCTAAATTTTCAACAGGTCCATATTGAGGAAAAGCCTTTTCAAAGTATGATTTGTATGGATCTTTTTTTAGCAAGTCGATATTGGTTCCCAAACGATGTACATCAAAACCAGCTATGGCTTGTGTTTCTACCCCATCATACCCCAAATGATTTACCGCTATGGGTGTGCCTAATTTCCAATGACTTTCGGTACCTACATTCAATCCATTCGCACCAAATTGACCATTCCACAAAATATTAGTTTGGTAAGCAATGTTTAATGCTGAAGGACTTTTTAACGGTTGAATATCCACTTCTTCATCAGCACAAGTCCCATTGCGCACTCGCCCCTCTCCTTTTAAGCCAAACCCCAACCCTCCTTCGCCTATGCCTTGGCGCAAGCCACTTTGAAAACCAGCAGCTGAATGGTGGCAAGATGCGCAAGAGTAAGTTCCTATACTAATTACATTTTTTGGATTGATAGATAGCGCGGTTTCATTAAATAGTAACTTACCTAATTCTACCTTGTACTTTGTAATTTCATTTCTAGTATCTTGAGGTATCATGCTGTAGTTATAAGACGACGGAAGCATCAATCCTTCCAAATCGCCTGTTGGACTTCTACTTTCAAGTAAAGATACTAAATCAGATTCTGAAGGTGTAAATTCAGATTGAGTTTCATTACAACCCATAAACAAGATTGAACCCAAAAATAGGGCAAAGAGTAGTAGGGAATGTTTCATTTTTTAATTGGGTTAATTGACTCAAAGCCAAAACAAATATAATATAAATTACATTCCTTCTTACTTGAGATGTATTAGTGATTCAATTAAGTTTTAAAAAGACAAGAATGCTCTAAAAATACTATAAACCTTTCATTATATGCAAGATAGATTCTATATCACAATCTACTTGAGCTACTTCAGCTTTTGAAAGGAGGCTATAACGTCGTAAACGCAAAAATCGCTTAACACTAGTCCAGTAGTACATTGCCACATAACCAGACAAGGGTAAACTAATGAAGAATAATAGATTCAGCCAAAAATTTGAACTTATAAACTGATGAAAAAGCCAAACTTGTATTCCATAAAACAAGGGAAAAACGAAAATTCCTGCCGCCATTTCTACCGATGTTTTATATTCAATTTTTAATTTTAGCGATTTATATATTTTGAGCGGTAATGAATACGGTATATAATTGATTATCAAACCGTAAATATAAAATGGAAAAAGAAAAATAAATTGCAGTACATAATTAAAGATTAGGAGATTAGCATTCAATCTTTTAAAAGATTGCGTAAAAAAGCCGGGCGTGATATCAAGCTGAACTAACCTTTCATAAAATGATTTCATTTTGGTTTCAAGCTGATTATATAGTGTCTCGTCTTTTCTTTTTAGCGTTGCTAATTTATCCGCAATTTCATTTCGTTTAGCAAGGGATTTGCGTACATTGTACTCCAAATGTGCTGAACTATCAATGAAATAACCATAAAACTGATGCGTGTGAATTATCAACTTTTCTTGATCCTTTCCTTCGCTTTGTGGTATGAGTTGGGCCAGTTTTTGTCTTATTTCTTCTGATAATGCTTGAATTGCTTTTCCTTCGCTTTGTTCGTTAATTGCCTCATAATCTTTTACTTCTATAGGAGGAGTTACCGTGATTGCAATGGAACTTCTAAATTGAATAGAATCAGAATAATCCAATGCTATAGGAACTATTTTCAATCCTCCTTGATAATTCTCCGCTTTCTCAAAACTTAATGCAATTCTCGCTGTACCTGTTTTTATTTCTTGCAGTTTCATTTCATAGAAACTGGCACCTTCTGGAAAAATAACCAAGGTGTTTTTCTTTTTTAAATACTCGTGTGCTTTTTTAAATGTAGTTATATTATCCGCTCTTTGACCAGGCGCTAAATCTTGTTTTCTAATAATTGGTAAGACGTGTAAATAGGTTAAAATTCTGGCTAATAAAGCATTACTAAACAAGCTAGCCATTGCTATAAAACCAACCTGTTGCTTCGCAATAACACCAACTAATAATGGGTCTAGTAGCGTATTTGGATGATTAGCAACTAATATTACTGGTCCTTCATTAGGTATATTTTCTTGTCCAGAAACACTTACCTTCCTAAAAAAAAGTTTAATGGCTAAACCAACTATTAGCTTAATAATTTTGTAAATCACCCGTCTCCTAATTTTACCTAAATAAATTATCTTTCAATTGCTTCAAATGAATAATATAAATCATTCAAATCTACACTTAAACCCTATGCAATGTTAAAAAAAGGTTAAGTTTGAATCCTGATTTTCAGAATATGTTAAAATGGTATAATGCTATTCCAGAGGAAATTAAACTTGTATTTTTCTTTGTGTTTGCACTTCTTGTGCTCACTAGTATCACCTTATTTATTTTTGATAGAATATTCCACAATAAAATCACCAAAGAGCTTATTCAGAGAACAAATTCGTGGTGGAAAATTGCTATAGGTGTATTTATAATAGGTACGTTTCCTAGAATATACGGCACCGTAATAGTTGCGTTTATTTCCTATTCTACTCTAAGAGAAATGCTGTCTATTTCCCCATTGCGTGCTTCGGATCGTTTGGCTATTTTTTTATGTTATGTTGCTGTTCCCATACAGTTTTATCTTGCGCATGTCGGCTTTTATAATGGATTTATCATTTTTATAACTTTAATAATGTTTATGCTAATTCCGATTATTCTTGTTCTTTCGGGAAACACCAGAGGAATTGGCCGATCTATGTCTATAATTCCTGCTATTCTTATTGTAACCGTTTATATGCCTAGTCATTTAATGATGCTTTTTCATTTAGAATTTAAAGACTTTTTACTGGGCGGAACTGGATTATTGTTGTACGTAATTATTCTTACTTCTTTCAATGACATTTTTCAATATACGTGGGAAAAACTCTTGGGCGATAAAAAAGAAATAATGCCCAAAATTATTCCTAATAGAACCTTTGGCGGCTTTACTCTTGGTGTAATGACTACTGCAGGTTTAGCTGTCCTGATTCGTTTTTTAACACCCTTCACAATGTGGCAAGCAGTATTACTCGGAACCACCATTGGTATATGTGGTTTTTTTGGAGATGTGCTATTGTCAGCCATCAAGCGAGATTTGAAAATTAGAGATACCGGCAGTGTTTTACCTGGCCTCGGCGGCTTTTTAGATAGACTGGATTCGCTGATTATTGCCATCCCAATTTATTATCACATTATTAGATACATAGCTCAACTTAGTTAATCTCATTTTATGAAAAGAATTCTAATACCCATATTTTATACTTTGTTAGTTCGGCCTTGGCTTAAGTATATTATTGGCGTACGATTTGAAAATGTAAAAGGACTTAGAGAGGCCAAACAGTTTATTATTATCGCCAACCACAATAGCCACTTTGATACAGTTTCTATAATGGCTTCTCTCCCACCCAAACACTTTTTAAACACACATCCTGTTGCCGCTGGCGATTATTTTAGCAAAACAAAGGTGCTAGACTGGGTTTCAAAAAACATTCTAAACACCATACATATCAATAGAAAGCGTGACGCAAGTACTGGCAACCAACCGAGTACGATAGATGTGCTAAATGGTCTACTCAAGCAAGGTAAATCTTTACTGCTTTTTCCTGAGGGTAGCCGCGGCGAACCTGGTGTAATGTCAGATTTCAAAAGCGGAATTGCCGTTTTATTAAAGCGAAATCCCGGATTGCCTTTTATACCTGTTTATCTCGTTGGGTTTGGAAGAGTTTTGCCAAAGGAGAAAACACTCATAATCGCTCTTAATTGCAAGGTAAGATACGGAGAACCTATTGTTCCCGATCCAAATAAATCGGTTGACGAGATTTTAGAGCTTACCCAAGCCGCTGTAAAATCGCTTCGAAAAAGAGACGAAAGAAGATACGATAAATTCGCGTTTGACTAAATTGCAACCTTATAGGTAGGGTCTTCGATTATATTTACTTCAATCAACTTATCGGCATTTGCAAGTAGCTGTAGGCAATCTGTGCTCAAGTGCCTTAAATGTACTTTTTTATTCACCTTAGCATATCGCTCAGTAAGTTTGTTTAGTGCATCGATAGCGCTCATATCTGCCACTTTACTTTCTGCAAAATCAATAATTACCTCATCAGGGTCATTTGCAACATCGAATTTATCTGCAAAAACAGAGGTTGATCCAAAAAATAAAGGGCCGAAGATTTCATAATGTTTCACCCCATTTTCATCAACATATTTTCTAGCTCTAATGCGTTTTGCACTTTCCCACGCAAATACCAATGCCGAAATAATCACCCCTATTAATACTGCAAGTGCTAGATTATGCATAAAAATAGTAATAAGTATAACCACAATCATCACAAAAATATCGTGTTTTGGCATTTTGTTTAAGGCTCTAACACTCACCCACTCAAAGGTACCAATGGCTACCATTATCATAAGTCCGGTAAGAGCAGCTATCGGCACTTGCTCTATCAGTGAACTTCCGAACATGACAAATACCAATAACATAACTGAAGCAACTATACCGGATAGTCTTGCACGAGCTCCGTTAGAAATATTAATCAAGCTTTGCCCAATCATTGCGCATCCGCCCATACCTGAGAAAAAACCAGTAACCAAATTGGCCATTCCTTGTGCAACCGCCTCCTTATTTCCAGATCCACGCGTTTCTGTTATTTCATCTACCAAGTTAAGAGTCAATAAACTTTCAACCAAACCGACCGATGCCACGATGATAACGTAAGGAAGAATGATAGTAAAAGACTCAAAATTGAAAGGAATAGCTGGAATATGAAATGGAGGAAAACCACCAGCGATAGACGAAATATCACCCACCGTAGTAGTATCTAAACCTAGTAATTTTACCAAACCAAAAATGACTAAAATAGCTGCCAAACTAGATGGAACAATGCGAGTTAATTTGGGTAAACCCCATATAATAAGCATTGTAAGTAAAACCAAACCCAACATTACTCCCAAAGCACTGCCAGTCATCCAATGCAAATGACCTAGCGTATCTTTAATCTTGAAATAATCTAACTGCGACATAAAAATTACGATGGCCAGTCCATTTACAAAACCAAACATTACCGACTGTGGTACCAGTCGTATAAATTTACCCAACTTTAAAAATCCTGCAGCCATTTGTATCAGTCCGGCTAACACAACGGTAGCAAATATGTATTCAGGTCCGTGTGATTTGGCTAGTGCTACAATTACAATAGCAACTGCTCCTGTGGCGCCTGAAATCATACCAGGTCTTCCACCAAATATACTGGTAATCAACCCTATGCTAAATGCTGCATACAATCCTGTAAGTGGAGACAAGCCTGCCAAAAATGAAAAAGCTACGGCTTCAGGCACCAAAGCTAAAGCCACCGTCAAACCAGATAAAATCTCCGTTTTGTAGTTTACTTCTTGCTTAAAGTCAAATAAGTTGAGGTATTTCTTCATGTTATATTTCTACGGTTCCGTTAGTTTCTGTCAAAAGCCGGCAAAACTAAGCTTATAATTCTCTCCCCATTCATTAATACCAGAAAATAGGCATTAATTTGCCCAGATTTAAGAACAGGCAGCGTGGAAAAAATGAATATGAATGATATTGAAAATATTGAACTTTCGTTTCTTAGTTTGAGTGATTATGAGGAGTTTAAAGAAGCTATGATTTCTTCTTACAGTAGCATGCCAGAATCCTATTGAAGCGAACACCATATTGAAAACTTAGTTGGTAAATTCCCTGAAGGACAAGTAGTTATAAAAGTAAACGGACAGTTTGCAGGTTGTGCTATGTCATTGATAGTAAATTCGGCGCTTCTAGATGGCAAACATACATATAGAGATATAACTGGTAATTACACGTTTAATACACATACACCAACGTGAGATTTGCTATATGGTATAGATGTATTTATAAAACCAGCATACCGAGGATTGAGACTAGGCCGAAGAC
>JBEAPG010000077.1:0-6994 GCA_041164545.1 Bacteroidota bacterium | reverse complement strand
ACACTCGATCAAATAATACGTAATGAAGTAGTAGAAATCCCGCAAATTGAATCCGTTACTCTTAAAACGGCATCAAAGCTTTATACCGAAACCACTATTATAAATTGGAAAAAAACTACCGTTGAAGTCAAAAATTTTGTGCGTGGACTTACACCCTATCCCGTTGCAAGAACAGAATTTGACAATAAAAATTTATTGGTATATTCTATTAGCAATAGAATCGATGCCATAATTGCCCTACCTGGAACTTTTTTTTCGGACAACAAATCCTATTTGGCTGTGCAATGTTCAGATGGAATTCTAAATTTGGAAGAGATAAAACTCGAAGGAAAACGCAAAATGAATGTAATTGATTTATTAAATGGCTACGACATCAGTCATCTAAATCTAATTTCAATTTAATTGTGCATATCTCATTTATTACACGATTACCTTTGTAATTGTGAATCTGCAACAAATTCTATTCTTACTTACCATATCCTATCTAAGTTCATCTTTCAAAGTGAACAATGATGTGAGTTTAGTCTTAGATGAACCAAAAATTGAAGATTCTATTCAATCAGAATTTCAATTTTATTATAAAGATTCACTACGTCTAAAAGGCAACAAGGTTTACCACGTCAATTTTGTACAGCATTATACTGCGATTAAAATCACAGAAAAAAGCTACAATCAAACTACTATTCACCTGAATACGGAATCAGATAGCCTATATTTTGGTACCTTATTTCTAGAAGGAGACATTGATATTCCACCTGGTTTTGCTGTTTTTCGGCAACCGACAAACAGCATCAACATAAAAGCAAATAAGAATACAGAATTACTCATTGAGCTTTTTTATGCACCTCAAATAGACGTTGTTTCGCCTAAGATCAAAACTAAAAAAGATGATTGCGAAAAACCAGAAACAATTGCACAAAGTGTATGGAGAGCAGGTTTGCCAGATCCCATTCCTGGAAGAAATAGCGTTACAGTAAAACACTGTATTGTCCATCATTCTGCAGGTTCAAATACCGATACCAATTATATTAATACCGTTAGAAACATCTACTTGTTGCACACGCAAAGCAACGGCTGGGACGATATAGGATATAATTTTGTAATTGCACCAAACGGAGATGTATTTTCGGGCAGAGACCCACAAGGTGTGGCTGATGAAGATAATATACAAGGTGCTCATTTTTGCGGCAAAAACGGTGAAACAATGGGTGTTTGTTTGCTTGGTAATTACAATTTGATTTCGCCGAAACAAGAGATGATAGACGCGCTTGAAAGTCTGCTTGTTTGGAAATTGAATAAGGAAAAGCTTTCTGCTTTAGCTTCATACCCTCACCCTACTCCTACTAGTCCCGATTTAGGAACAATCGCAATGCATCAAAATGGTTGTGCTACAGAGTGTCCTGGTGATTCTGTGCGATTTATTATTGATGATATAAAGGAAGAGGTAGAAGACAAATTGAAGCTGTGCAACGGATTTACTTCGATATTAAATGAGAATAGAAGTTTCAAAAAGGTTATCTATCCCAACCCCAGCAACGGTAAGTTCTATGCACTCATTGAAAAAGAAGCAGAAATTACTTCTTATCGCATTTTAGCATTAGATGGTAAAGAGGTAGCAAACGGCGGGTATTTAGAAACGGGCTATATAAATGTTAAACTCCCTACTGGCACATACATTCTTGAGCTTTGGAATGAAAATAGTCCGGTAATAAAGCACCGGATTTCGATACAATCTGATTAAAAATATAGTCTGAACCAGATTAAGCAATAATACCAAGTTGTTAAAAACTTGCTTTTAGCTACATTTGCCCACCCCAAAAATTATGTGGGAAAAACTAGCAAATACTATACTCCGAAACCGTTTGGCATTAATCATATTTTTGGTTCTTACCACGGCATTAATGCTGTATAAAGCAACGCAAGTTCAGCTTCAATACAACAATCCAAAATTTATACCTGATGACGATCCAGATTACATAACCTATTCTCAATTTAAAAAAACATTTGGGGACGATGGCAGCGTAATGGTTGTTGGGATAAACAACCCCAAAATTCGTGAGTTAGCCTTTTTTAACGACTGGTATGATTTAACGCATTCATTAGACAGTTTAGAGGACGTAAAACAAGTACTGTCCATCGCTAATATCCGCGATATAAAGAAAGAGAAAACAATTAAATATTTTGAAGAAGACAGTTTTACTTCTGAGGTATTTAACATCTTTGCTCTTGTTCCGGAGAAACCAAAATCACAAGCAGAGCTTGACTCCATATTTAGAAGAATAAATGACCTTAGATTTTATGAAGGTTTACTTTTTAAGGACAGTTCAAATTTTACATTGCTCGCTATTACCTTAGATAAAAAGGTACTAGACACGGAGTTAAGATTGCCTTATGTTAGCAACCTACACGAAAAAATAGACGCAGTTTGTAAGAAGCACGATGTAGAAGTTCATTATTCTGGTTTACCGTATATACGAACCGTGATGTCTAAAATGGTGCAGAAAGAAATGGTACGCTTTACCTTAGTTTCAATTCTGCTAACATCCTTGATTCTTTGGTTTTTCTTTAGAAGTTTCCCGACACTAATTTTATCCATTCTTACTGTAATTATTGGAGTTATTTGGTGCGTTGGAATACTAGTTTTATTAGGGTATAAAATAACCGCTTTCTTTGCTCTGCTACCACCGTTAATGGTGGTAATAGGAATTGCAAATTGCATTTATCTGCTAAATAAGTACCACGAAGAATACAGAACCCACAAGAATAAAATCAAGGCACTTCAAAGAGTTATTTCTAAGGTGGGATTAGCCGTTTTGTTTACAAATCTTACTACTGCTGTTGGTTTTGGCGTATTTGTACTTACAGGTAGTACCGTGTTGCAAGAATTTGGTTTGACTGCCTTTTTGAGTATAATGGGTGTATTTCTAATTTCATTAATACTTATTCCCGTTTTATTTAGTTATCTCCCGCCACCAAAAACTAAGCATACAAAGCACTTAGACTATAAGTTTCTTAATAAGCTGGTCGACAAAATAGTGCTAATAGTTCAGAAAAATAGAAGATGGGTGTACACCACCACCATAATCCTTGCAGTACTTTCATTCGTCGGAATGACTATGCTTAAGAACGTGGGATATATGTTAGATGACATTTCAAAATCCGACAAACTTTATCAGGACCTTAAGTTTTTCGAGAAAAATGTGAGCGGAGTTATGCCCTTTGAGATTGTAGTAGATACCAAAAGACCTCAGGGCGTTTCAAGCGTTCGAAATCTATTAAATATTGATTTACTTGAACGGAAGCTAGAAAGTTTCGATGAATTCTCTAAGCCTGTATCCATTTCTCAAACGATGAAATTCTTGAATCAAGGCTATTATGATGGAGATGTGAGAAGATATATGCCTCCAAGCGTGCTCGATTTAGGAAATATTATGAGTGCTATTCCACAGAATCAGACCAATAATAATATGATTAAAAGTTTGGTTGACTCAGCAAATCAAAAAGCACGTATTAGTGTTCAAATGGCTGATGTTGGAAGTGTTGAAATAAAGGTACTTAGAGACAAGGTTGCCAATATTGCGGATACGATTTTCAATTTTAACAGAGTTTCAGAAGAGATATTTACAGACAAAATTTCCGCTATAAATCTTATAGACACCGGCGAAATAGCGAAGTACGACACCATTTACGAATCCTATACCAAAACCACGTATACACCAATAGACAGTAGCAGAAGAACAGATGTATCCATCACCGGGACTAGCGTAATCTTCCTAAAAGGAAATGATTATCTCATTAGCAACTTACTAATGAGTTTATTAGTGGCATTTATAATTATCTCGGTTTTGATGGCAAGTATATTTAAATCGGCACGGATGATACTTATTTCGCTATTGCCTAATCTTATTCCATTGCTCATTACAGCTGGAATTATGGGCTATTTTGAAGTAAACTTTAAGCCAAGTACGGTTCTTGTTTTTAGTGTCGCATTTGGAATTGCTGTTGATTTCTCCATTCATTTTTTGACGAAGTATCGTATGGAATTGAAGAAGAATAGCAACATAGCTTCAGCAGTAAAAAAGGTACAGAAAGAGATAAGTACAAGTATGATTTATACGGCTGTTATCTTATTCTTCGGCTTTATTATATTCGTATTTTCTGGATTTGGGGGCACGATTGCATTAGGATTATTTACCGCAATTACCTTATTTGTTGCCTTGCTCTCAAACCTCGTTTTATTACCCAGCCTCTTGCTATCCTATGATAAGGCTAAAGCAAAGAAAGCAAATTTAGAAAAGTAAAACCGTCCTGAATTAGTTCGGATTCGACAAACACAAGAAATACGATTACCAGTTGGTTCACTAAGTATGGTGACGATGTGTATTCTTGGGCTTTTTACAAAACAAGCAGTAAAGAAACAGCGGAAGATTTAGTTCAAGACACATTACTTTCAGCCTTCAATGCATTTGAAAACTTTAAACCAGGCAGCAATCCGAAAACTTGGTTATTTACCATTCTTAACAATAAAATTATAGATTATTACCGCGCAAGTAATACCACTAAGTCTATTAATGAGACTGCGCTACTGGGTAATAAATTAGAAGATAATAATTTTCACAAGGATGGACATTAGAATAAAAATCCCATTGCGTTATGGGCAAATGACGAGCAGCATCTATTAGACAATACTGAATTTTTAAAAGTACTAAACCAATGTATTGATAACCTTCCTCAAAATTGGAAAAGCGTTATTGTATCTAAATATTTTGACCACAAAAAAGGAAAACAAATTAGTAAGGATTTAAATATCACTTCGTCTAATTTATGGCAAATGGCACATAGAGCAAAGCTGCAACTAAAAGATTGTTTGGATAAGAATTGGTTAAAATGATGAATAGAATAATTCAAGTGGCAATGATATCTTGCAGGCAGGCGGCTATTCTTATTAATAAAAAGGAATTTGACCAACTTTCTCGTGTTGAAGCATTCAAGCTTCGTCTACATACTAAATTGTGTCAAGTTTGTAAGGACTATGAAAAACAAAGTGTATTCTTAGGTAATGCAATTGATCAATTAGTCAATCAGAAAAGCAGAACGACTATTCAACTTAGCGAAGAACAAAGACTAAAGATTCTTAAGGTTTTAGAAGGATAAAGTAAGTATGGCATAGCTTATGCGTATTACTTTTAAAAAAATCATGAAAAAGTTAGTTAGCATCATTCTTCTCATATCTGCAGTGAGCTTTGCATTCATGTTCAGTATTAAAAGTAAAACCGAAGATAGTATACAATTTTCCTCGAAATCATTTGATAAAGTTCTAGATCAAGCAAGCTCCTCGAACAAGTTAGTGTTTATAGACGTAAGTACAAGCTGGTGCGGTTATTGTCAAAAAATGAACGCTGACACGTATACCGATGCAGAAGTAATTCGCCTCGTGAACACCAAGTTTATAAGCAAAAGCATAGATGCTGAAAAGGGAGAAGGAATAAGTATTGCAAGTAAATATAAGGTACGAGGTTATCCAACAGTTCTGATTTTGGATTCTAAAGGCAAGTTACTTAAGAAGCAAGTTGGTTACTTAAAACCAAATCAACTCAAACAATTTATAGGTAAATAGTGCACTTCAAAAAGTCAAAATTCATTCGAAAATGACGTCTTTTTCTTGCCCTAATCCTCAAAAAAGCGGGAGTCTGTTCTGTTGTATATAAAAGGAATAGATTTTGCTACCTTTGCAGACTTTATTTTTAATATAGATTCAGACTATGCCTAATATGGCCAAAGCAAATAAGTATAAGCAATACAAACAATTAGACATTCCTACAACCGAGAAAGAAATACGCTCGTATTGGAAGGAACAAAATATATTTGAAAAAAGTGTTCAAAATAGAGATAAGAATAACACATTCGTATTCTATGAAGGACCACCATCAGCGAATGGAATGCCTGGCATTCACCATGTAATTAGCCGTTCAATTAAAGATGTTTTTTGCAGGTATAAAACATTACAAGGTTTTCGAGTAGAACGAAAAGCGGGTTGGGACACTCACGGTCTTCCTATCGAACTTCAAGTTGAAAAAACACTTGGAATTACAAAGGATGATATTGGTAAAAGTATTAGCATAGAAGATTACAACAAAGCTTGCCGTGCTGACGTATTAAAATTTAAAGATAAGTGGGATGAATTAACTGAAAAAATAGGTTATTGGGTAGACCTTGACAATCCATATATCACTTATGAAAATGAATATATTGAGTCCGTTTGGAACTTGCTTAGACGACTTCATGACAAAGGATTTTTGTACAAAGGACATACTATCCAACCTTATTCGCCTGCCGCAGGAACAGGACTAAGTTCGCACGAATTAAATCAACCTGGCACATATAAAGACATCAAAGACACTTCTATTGTTGCTCAATTTGAGCTTAAAAACACAAAAGAAGCAGGACTGGACTTAGGTTGGGGAAAAACGTTCTGCTTAGCTTGGACTACAACACCTTGGACTTTACCTAGCAATACTGCATTGGGTGTTGGACCAAAAATAGACTATAGCGTAGTTAAAACCTACAACCCATATACATTCGAAAAAATTACGGTTATTCTAGCTTCAAAACTTTTGGGCAAATACTTTTCTGCTAAAAATGCTGAATTGAGTTTAGAAGAATATGAAGCTGGAAACAAAGCCATTCCTTTTGAAATCGTAAAAGAAATAAAAGGCACTGCAATTGTTGGCATGCATTACGAGCAATTAATGCCCTATCAGCAACCTAGTGACGGCAAGGCTTTTGAGCTAATTTCTGCTGATTTTGTTACTACCGAAGACGGAACAGGTATAGTGCACCTCGCGCCTAGCTTTGGTTCTGATGACTTCATGGCTGCGAAAAAGAATGGTATCGGTTCGCTTACCTTAGTAGACAAACAGGGGAAATTTGTAGAGGGTGTTGGCGAATTCTCTGGTCTTTATGTAAAAAATTACAAGGATGAAGACGAGTCAGC
>JBEAPG010000076.1:0-7014 GCA_041164545.1 Bacteroidota bacterium | reverse complement strand
TGTATAACCATTTAGCTAGGATAAGGATAATAACCAAGGCAATGATTCCAATTGCTAATTTTTTTTGCAGTGAACTATTCATTATTTCTTAGTGCGAAGAAACAAATTACACATCGATTTGGGCAAGTATTTTATTTTTGACGTACTAATATGCAAATCAAAGCAGCCAATTTCGAAGAGTATTTGGACCAACTTCCTTATGAACGCATAGAACCCTTTCGCAAGTTGAGAGATACAATTGTAGCTAATCTACCAGAAGGTTTTGAAGAAACAATGAATTACGGAATGGTAGGATATGTGGTACCAAAAAGCACCTATCCTGCTGGTTATCATTGCACTCCAGAACTTCCTCTTCCCTTTGCCAACATTGCATCACAAAAGAATTTCATTGCGTTTTACCATATGGGCATTTACGCCAATACCGATTTGTATAATTGGTTCGTAACTGAGTATCCTAAACACTGCAAGTACAAGTTAGACATGGGCAAAAGCTGTGTACGGTTTAAAAAAATGGAGGATATACCTTATGAATTAATCGGACAAGTAATGCAAAAAATGAGTATGAACGAATGGATTGCAATTTACGAGGCCAATTACAAGCGGTAATCTATTTTTTAGCCCTAATACGTCGGATCATCCAGAATAAGGCGTAACCTATTATCCAAACTGGCCAAACGTTTATAATACCTAAAAGTATGGTCAATAAGAAATCCCAACCGTTTCCAAAACCCGATTTTACCTTAGCCCAAAAACGATTATCTTGCTTAATGCTTTTATAGTAATCTATTGTTAAGGTAGACAATGAAACTTGATTTTCAAGATATTTAAGTCTTCCTTCAAAACTTTCAATATCGGAGCGGAGTGTAACCAATTCCCGTTCAATTTCTAGTATTTCTGATACTTTTTGGGCTTTACTCAGCAATTGTATATAGCGAAGTTCCAATTCTTTTTTTGTCTTTAATCGTGCTTGCACGTCCAAAAACTCTTCTGTTACATCGCTTACATTTATTGTTTTTCTATCAAAATGATCAACCCCTTCTGCAATTTCTGCCAATGCCGCATCAAAGTTTGATGCCGGTATGCGTAAGGTAATGGTTCTTGAAAGACGATTTTCCGAACTATATTCATTTTCATTGCTTGCATATGCTTTATACTTTTTTTTAGCAGCATTTATACGCTGTGCCGTTTTATCTAAGTCCTTGGTTTCAAATTCAATATTTCCCGTTTTTATAAGCTTACGTTCAATAGCCTGATTATCAGCAGGTTTTTCTTCACTTGTTTGTTCGGCAGTGGATTTTAAGTTTTCCATTGCGTCTTTTGTATATAATCCAGCCGATTCTTCCGATGCCTCATATGCTTTGTTGCAGGCAAATAAGAAGAACAGAGTTAAAATAAAAAGTACGTTTTTCATATAGGTTTAGTTCCTTTTGTGAGGGAAAGGTAAATAGAATAAACTACAAATTGTTAAGAAAATCGACAAGCTTATTCAATGCTAGGCCTCTATGGCTAATTTTTGATTTTTCATCCATGGTCATTTCTGCAAAAGTCTTTAAATATCCCTCTGGAACAAAGATTGGATCGTATCCAAAACCGACATCTCCTCTCCTTTGCTCTATAATTTCACCTTTGCAAATTCCCTCAAACAAATAGGTTTCCCCATCCCAAATTAGTGCAATTACGGTTTTGAACTGTGCAGTTCTATTAGATTGTCTTTCTAAGTTTTTAAGTAAGAGGTCTATATTGTCGTTGCTGTCTTTTTGGTCTCCTGCATAGCGTGCGGAATACACCCCGGGCTCTCCATTCAAAGCTTCTACTTCCAATCCCGTATCATCCGCAAAGCAATTGAGTTTGGTAACTTCATACACTTGTTGCACTTTTTGCAAGGCATTGCTTTCCAATGTATTACCCGATTCTAACAGTTCATTTGGAAAAAGACTAGCATCTAAACCACTTATTTCTAAATGAGGTAATTTGGATCGTACTTCGGCTATTTTATTGGCATTCTGAGAGGCAAAAACAAGTTTCATTGGTGCGAAGTTACAGATTTATAAGTGCTCGATGTGCGCAACAATCGATTATAAAACACTTCCCTTTTCATACATAAATAGCATCTTTGCGCTGAGTTATGTGCTGCCAATGGATGCAGAAATAAATATATCGAATGTGCCGCTAGCTGAGCGTATACGTCCTAAAAATTTAGACGAGCTTATCGGCCAACAACACATCATAGGAAAGGACAAACCTTTGCGTAAAGCCATAGAACGTGGTGCAATGTATTCGTGTATCCTTTGGGGTCCGCCTGGGGTGGGAAAAACGACATTGGCACAAATTATTTCGCATACATTAAAAACGCCCTTCTTTAAGCTTAGTGCTGTAAATGCTGGTGTAAAAGATGTAAGAGAGGTGATAGAAAAAGCGGAAAAGACCAAATTTTTGGGAAGTGGTGGAAGTGCCATATTGTTTATTGATGAAATACATCGTTTTAATAAGTCGCAACAAGATGCCCTTCTTGGAGCTGTAGAAAATGGTACCATTACTTTAATAGGCGCCACCACAGAAAATCCTAGTTTTGAGGTGAATGCTGCCTTGCTTTCGCGCTGCGAAGTATTTGTTTTAGAGCCTTTGAATCTTGATGAAATAAAACAATTGGCCGCACGTGCATTCAAAGAAGACAATCAATTTAAATCCCTTAAAATAAAGATAAAAGAATGGGAAGCACTGGCTCGCATATCGGGAGGTGACGGCAGAAAACTACTCAATGCTTTAGAAATCATTGTCAACTTCGCTATACAAGGTGATGGAAAAAAATCTATATCCATTACCAATTCGCTTGTAGAAAATGCGGTTCAAAAAAAGCTTGCCTTGTTTGACAAAAGTGGCGAACAGCATTACGATATTATTTCTGCATTTATAAAATCGATACGTGGCAGCGATCCCAATGCAGCGGTGTACTACTTAGCCCGAATGATTGAAGGCGGAGAAGATGCTAAATTTATTGCTCGACGGTTGTTAATTTTAGCCAGCGAAGACATTGGAAATGCCAATCCAAATGCACTCCTTTTGGCCGATGCGTGTTTTAGAGCTGTTTCTACTATCGGTTACCCCGAGTGCAGAATAAACCTTTCGCAATGCACTATATATCTTGCTTGCAGCCCTAAAAGTAACGCAAGTTATGCAGCTATAAATGCGGCTCAAGCTTTGGTAAAACAAACAGGAGATTTACCCATTCCGCTTCCCATCAGAAATGCACCTACCAAGCTTATGAAGAACTTGGATTATGGAAAAGGATACAAATATGCCCACGATTTTGATGATAATTTTGCAGAGCTAGAATTTCTCCCCGATGCGGTGGCAGGTACCAAACTGTACGTTCCTGGTAATAATGCTAGTGAGCAAAAATTACAAGAACGCCTAAGACTTCTTTGGAAAGATAAATACGGTTATTGATGTGCATTAGCTTGTTTACAGGTAGTGTCACTCCAAGTACTTCATTTCCAGGCGTTCAATTCGCTGTTCACTGGCCTCTAAGATGCGAATTTCATACTTGTCAATTACAAAAACTTCATCCACCTTTGGTATTTCTTCCAGGTTGGCTAGCACAAATCCACCAAGGGTTTCATAATCTCCTTCTGGTATTTTTAGATCATACTTTTCGTTTAGGTAATCCACTTCTAACTTAGCCGCAAAGGTGTAAATATCTTCGTCTTCGCTTACCATCTCGTTTTCTTCGGCCACATCATCGTGCTCGTCTTCAATCTCGCCAAATATCTCTTCCATTATATCTTCCACCGTAATGATACCAGCAGTTCCTCCGTATTCATCTACTACCAAGGCTATACTTTTTTGTGATTTAGAAAACTCATTGAGCATTTCATTGGCACTTTTAGACTCGTTGGTTATAAGAATTGGAATAAGTATGGACTTTATGCTCTTTGGTTTTTTATGTAAATCCAAGTGATGTACATAACCTATGATATTGTCTAAGTTTTCCTTGTAAACTAAAATTTTGGAGTGCTGCGATTCGATGAACATCTTCTCCAATTCCTTTATAGTACTTTCTATGTCAATCGCAGTTATTTCTGTTCTTGGAATTTGGCAATCTCGCACTTTTACATTCCCAAAGTCAAGTGCATTCTTTAGTATTTCTGTATCCACATCCGGATCCTCTCCATCTGAGCTTTGGTGTGAGCTTTGGGATATAAAATGGTCTAAGTCTATCTTGCTAAAAGCTGGCGTTTTTTCAGTAAAATCCATTTTTAGGATAGAATTTAGAAGTGTTCGACTCAACCAAATTACAAACTGCACTAATGGCCAAAGCAGCACATAAAACAATTGAAACGGATAAATCAACACGCTCAGAATACCACTTGGGTTTAATCTAAAAAGCGCTTTGGGTAAGAATTCGGCAGTAATTAAAACCACTGCGGTAGAAATAACCGTAGCAAAGACAAGCGACGAAGCAGGCCCAAAGCCAATTGCTTGAAACTTGGGTCGAATAATTTCTTCCATCGTAATACCATATATAACCAAAGCGACGTTGTTGCCCACTAATATGGTACTTATAAACTTTGAAGGCGCTTTCAAATAACTGGAACACATTTTCGCCCAATGTATACCTTGATTGCTCTTTAACTCAATTCTGAGCTTATTCGCAGAAATAAAGGCAATTTCCAAACCTGAGAAGAATGCCGATAAAATCAGCATTAAAATGACTATTAAGATAGGGCTCATTTAATATCGGACAAAGATAATGGTTTACAAATTACAAGAGATTGGTTTCTTTGTAGAATCAATCATTTCGTTAAAATAAGCAACTATCTCAAACCGAAAAGCAAATGGTTTTGGATTGTCTTTGCTGCTTGTCTGATTCCGCGTATTATTCTGGTAGTGGTAAACAAAGAGTGCAACGACGACCATATGACACCCATTCTACTGTGGCAAGAAACGGGTCACTTTCCACAAACCAATGACTGTTGGGAGTGTTTTCAACCGCCACTTTTTTACCTTGTCATTAAAACGCTTGCCAGCCCATTTGCCATTAACACATGGGTAGGCTTGTATCAACTTATACAGGTTGTCAACTTTTTTTTGTCGGCTGGGATATTGTGGTTCATATTGCTTGTCGTACAATCTATTCCTTTGCCAAAAAACCTGCAAATCGCCTCTGCTTTGTTTTGGGGAATGAATCCAGAATTGATTAGTATCGGGGCGCTTGCCACCAATGATACGGTGCTTATTTTCACTGGTTTCTTACTAACATTTTTATTCGTACGGTATTGTCAAAAGCCAAGTATATCCGTCGAAATCGCTCTAGTAATCCTTATCAGCTTGCTCTGCATTACCAAGGGAAATGCTTTGGTGTTTGCACTCTGTTTGTTTTCAATTTTTGGACTTTCCTATTTCAAGCCAAATGCATTTCAAATCAAATCCATTGCTAGGCACGCGGTTTATGGCATTGTTATGTTCTTTTTCGTCGGTCATTTTGGTAACTTCTTCGACAAGCACCAAAAATTGGGATATGCTTTTACCATAAACCAGTTCAAACAAAATCCGCCCAATTGGCTAGAAGAAGACACCATTTATAACGGCCGCAAAGGAGTAACCACCATTACCAATTCATTCTTTCGGATGCACTTTTTGAGCTTAGTTGACACTCCATACAACCTGAATGAATCGAAACAGTACCCAATGCATCGCACCTCTTTTTGGGGGCAACTTTATGGGCAGTTTTCCAATTATACCTTCGAGCGTTATCCGGCATCTTGGCAATCTTTAAATAATGATAACTTCAACTTTACTCGCATAAACTACATCATCCATCTCCCCCTCTTTCTCCTCTTTATTTGGGCAATTGTGGTTGGTATAGGAAAGAGTTTTAAACATCCTTTCAAACCAACAACCATTCACATATTACTCTTACTTGCATTTGTCTTTTTCGTAATGCGGTACACCTATATCTACCGCGATTTCAGCAATATGAAAGTGATTTTTATTTTTCCAGCTTTGTATTCTATCATTTATCTATTTCAATCGCATTTACAGAAAATTATCCTATATAAATATGTGCTTACTTCGTTTATACTCATTGTTATTCTATATCAAATCAATTTCGCATACTTAATTCGAGAATTGATACGCTAGAATTTATACCTTCGTAGCTAAACAAGTTTTGAATGAGTAAAGTAGATAAATTTAAAGCCGAAATTATAGAAGGATATACGTTTAAGGGAGACTCGATACTTCTTGGTGGAGCTATGCTAGATGCGGAAGCCATTGAAGGATTGCAAATAAAGGCACCACTCAAAACCTTTAACAGACACGGACTTATAGCCGGGGCAACCGGTACTGGAAAAACAAAAACCCTCCAGAACATTGCTGAACGACTTTCTGAGAAAGGAGTGCCAGTTCTAATGATGGACATTAAAGGCGATTTAAGTGGGCTTACCCAAGCTGCTGAAGGGCATCCAAAAATAGACGAAAGACATGCCAAAATTGGAAGTCCGTGGAAGGCACAAGCATATCCCTGCGAATTTTTAACCATTTCTGAGCAAAAAGGAACACGTTTACGTGCTACTGTTTCCGAATTTGGCCCCGTTTTATTATCTAAAATTCTTGAATTAAACGACACCCAAAGCGGCGTCATTTCTATCGTTTTTAAATATTGTGATGATAAAAAAATGCCTTTGCTCGACATCAAGGACTTTAGAAAAGTATTACAATGGATTACCAATGAAGGCAAGGAAGAAATAGAACGCGATTATGGACTTGTGAGCTCTTCATCTGTTGGTGCAATTATGCGTGCGCTAATTACAATAGAAGAGCAAGGCGCCGATCTTTTCTTCGGTGAAAAGAGTTTTGATGTAGATGATTTGTGTAGAATAGATGAGGACGGAATGGGATATATCAACATTCTACGATTGGATGATATTCAAAGTAAACCAAAGCTTTTCTCTACCTTTATGCTATGCTTATTGGCTGAAATTTACAGCACATTCCCAGAGCAAGGAGACAGTG
>JBEAPG010000075.1:0-7094 GCA_041164545.1 Bacteroidota bacterium | reverse complement strand
TTTGGCCTTTTCATCAAACTTGTTTGCAGCAACTACTACAGCATTTAGGGTCTCGGTTTTTTCGTATAGAAATACAGAAAAATTTTGGTTTTTAAGTTGCTGAAAATTGGTGACAAGGGTAGCATATCCATTATGTAGAATAGTGATACTCGCACTGTTTTTAAATTTGGATACATCGGCAATTCCATGGTCATCAGAAATACTATAGAGCATGTTATCTTCTGAAAATAATTGTACACCGGCAATAGGTTGTAACTCTATATCGGTAATTGTAATATTTTGTGAAAAGCTATAAACTGAGCTCATCAGGATGGCACATAACCATACTATTTTTTTTGTCATATTTAATTTGTGTCTTAGGTTTTTTTTTAAATAATAAATCGCATAAATAGCTTGTATAAAACTAGTTACGTCGATAAAGTTTAATTGATACTTAACACAAATAATTGGGTGGTGGACTATCGATTGTTAGATAAGGTGGGCTGATAAATGAAGGTATAAATAAGCCAAAAGTGAATGGACTACTCGTGCTTTCAGTCAATAAACTTGTGGCTTGATTGCAGAACAGGTTAAATAAGGAGTAAGCTATTTGTGTACGTTTCTCTTTTGATTTATGCTCAAGTTCGTTTAATACTAACCCATCAAGATGTTCAAAAAGCGCTTCTTCTTTCTCGTCTTGTAAGCAAAAGTAAGTGATGTCAGATTTGGTCTTTTCTATGCGAACAACATCATACATTTTTCCGTTTAAGAGAAACTCATTGTCCTTTGTCCAAGTTAGTTTTTTTGCTTCCCCTTTTCGAACAGTAATTGCTGTTAGTTCTTCGTTGGACAGATTTTGTTTAAGCTTTTCTTTAACCTCTTTTCGTATATTTTTCAACTGGTAAAAAGAAACAATGTAAAAGCCTCCTAGCTGAAAAACTAGCATTAAAAGAAGGCTTATTACGACTGTTTTTCTCAAAACTAAAGCTAAGTTACGGTTTTTTGTGAGAGAAGTCTAAATTATAAACTGCTCCTACCATAAGTGTATGATTATTTTCAACGTGAATAGTATCTGCTTTTATCAATTTTTGATTCATATAACCAAGTTGTAAATTGAAATCTTTGTCAAATCGATATCCCAATGCACCGTATATACGGTTTTGTTCAAACACGTTTTTACCTTGATTTTCGCCCATTCCGACAAAAATCTCATCATTAGCACTTATAAACCAAGTATTGTCCTGCATTGTTTTGTGATTGAGTGGAATTTCTACAGATAGCATATATCTAAATCTGTTTTTATACGTATTGCCTGTTTTTTGCCATGCGTATGCTGAGCTATCATATGTGTCTTTTTCTATAAATCGTTGCTCCAGTCTGTATCGGTGCATGAAGTTTAGTCTGCCCACTTGGTGGCGCAAAAAGAGTGCCTCCCAAGCGGTGTATTCTGTGGTAGTATACGAAATAGGTTGTTTTCCAAATGGATAACTAACTACCCAATCTGCACCTGCACTTGCAACCAAACCCGGAGTAACGTGGTAGTTCAAACCTGCTCTAAGCAAAGACTGTTGCCAGTCTTTACCAAAATCCGTTCTTCGGAAGTGATAAAGGGTATGCAGCTCCCATTTATCATTCAATTTGTGATTGCCCATGTACATATACCATGTATTCATTTGGTTGTCATTAATTCGTGGACTTTGTGTTTGAGCGTTCGCATTTATTATGAATAAAATGGCCAAAGCCATTATTATTTTATCTTTCATTTTTCTTATAGTTTACGTAGTTAAACTAAGGAGTGATTTATTACCCTAATTGCTTCTTACTTCTTCGGCTAGAGGATGATTGTTTATTGCTTTTAAGTGATGCATGTTCACTCTTTCAAATTTAAGCCCTTTTATTTCCCAATCACGCTTTAGGCCAATTAGGTGATGTTTTACGCTATGATCTACATAAGTAACTCCATCAAAATCTAGCGCTATATTGCAATCTGTGTATTTGATTAATTCTTTTTTAAGGCCAAGGAAGTTGGTAAAAGTTAAGCTATCTGACAATTTGATGATTACGTTATTCTCATTTTTTGCTGTGTTCATATGTATTTTAAACAAGTTTGCAGGCTTTACTTTTTTAAAGAATAGTATAATAAAGTTTAAAACAATACCCGCAGCTATACCAATAAGCAAATCAGTAAGTAATACAATAACTATTGTAGTTACAAAAACAGCAAATTCTACTTTGCCGATATGCAACATATGTTTGAACTCTTTAGGCGAAGCTAATCTCCATCCAGTGTAAATAAGCATTGCAGCCAAAGCAGCAAGAGGTATATGGTCTATAACCACGCTGCCTATTAACATATATATAAGTAGAAACAGACCATGAAAGAAATTTGACCACTGCGTTTTAGCTCCTCCATCGCTATTAGCAGTACTTCGTACAATCTCCGAAATCATAGGTAATCCCCCTATAAAACCAGAAATGGACGCTCCAAATCCCAATGCTTTTAAATCATTGTTTAAATTGGATTTGCGGTGCTCTACGTCCATCGAATCCACAGCTATTGCGCTCAACAGCGATTCTATTGTTGTAACCAAAGTTATACTAAGCACTGCTAGCCAAAATGTACCGGAAGCAATTTTGCCGAAGTTAGGTAACTGTACCGCATCCAATATGTTTTCAGGTAAATGCACGAGCAATTGTGGTCCTACTCTATGCGCTCCAGCAAATATGGTTCTAACAGTATGTTCGTGCTCAAAGTCAAAAATAAATTCAAGCGGAATAGCAACAGCTAAAACCCAAATTGGAGCAGGAATTAGCTTAATCCATTTAACCTTTACTTTGGGATAAAAAATGAGAATAAGCAACGAGATAATGGCTATAAAAATAACTTCTGGATTGGAGTGGATAAAGGCAGAAGGCACTTCCGTTGCTATTTCATAAAACTCTTGTCCGTGTGCAGAAACACCTGCAGCCACAAAAAACTGTTTGATCATAATTATTATACCAATGGCGGCGAGCATACCGTGCACAGCTGCTGATGGAAAAAAGTCGCCAAACTTACCAAGCTTAAGAAAGCCAAATAAGGCGATAAATATTCCTGAAACTACTATAGCAGCTAAAGCATATGGGTATCCAACTACTTTGTCGCCATTACCTAGAGTTTCAATGGCAGCTAGGTTTACAACAATAAGTCCAGCTGCAGGCCCCGTTATGGTAATCCACGAACCATTAAATCTAGATACAAAAAGACCCCCAACTACAGCGGCAAAAAGCCCTGAAATGGGTGGAAAACCGCTGGCTATTGCAATTCCCAAGCAAAGCGGTAAGGCAATTAACGATACGTTAAAACCTGATTTTAGGTCGCTTTTCCAGTATTCTTTTAAACTGGCAAGTCCTTTTTTAGTTATTGATGAATTCATTTGTGTTTACTGTTTATGTTTATTACTTAAATGTATTGTTTACTTCGTTTTTTCAATCTACACGTAAATGATTGATTACGCAGAACGATAAGCGCTTTCGTGATATGTTTTGTGATGTGGTCCAAGAAATACTCTGGCATAAATTCGAATCAGGGCAAGCCCATCTAAGATGAAGCTAAGTGACGCGAAAACAGCCAAGAAAAGTTGGTTGCTTTGTATGTGTGTAAAGATTAAGTCTTCACCAATAAAAGTGGATGATATTGGAAATCCAGCAACTCCCAAGCAGCCAATTAGAAAAATGAATGCAATTTTTGGATGTTCGTAGGCGTGACCATAAAACTGATTCAGAAATACTTTTTTCTCGCGCTTACGAAGTGCCAGTATTACAAAAACCCCAATCAACCCAAAAACAATCACGCCACCTAGGTATATTGCTAGATGTTCAAAATTTATTTTCTCGTTGAATGAAATGGCAAGCGCTACCCAAAAATGATTGATTATAACCAGGATATAGGCTAGTCGCACACTTCGTCTTTCAGTAAATGACTTTATCACTACAACCAAACCAATTAAGGCCATAATTTCGGGTAAATACTGGGCTACTTCCGCCGGAATTTGATCCTTATATACGAGTAATGCGATGGCGCCGATAAAAAGAGGCAAAAACACAAAAATTAGGTTGTTGATGTTTAAAAAATTTAGCCTTTTACCCACTCGTTTCAATGGCATCCATAAGTTGTGGAACAGCCAGGAGTCTAAGTTCCATTCGTTTAGGCTTAGCATATAAAGTGTATATCTAAACTTTTTGGACCAACGACTTTCCATCTCGTTTTCTGTTGGTTGAAAGTGAAAAAACTGTTCTCTTATTTTATAGGTTACTATGCTCGGCGAAATAAGTAATTGGTACGTACGTAAGAATGCATTGCCAGCAAAGTGAACCAATGCAAGCGTATCTAATCCTAAAGCTATTTCAATAAATATCAAACCTATCTGTGCTATTGAGGAATAAGCTACTTGAGCTTTTATAGACGATTGTACCCTTGCGGAAAAAGTAGCAAGTACGCAGGTTACAGTACCAATGAGAATCAGTAGCATTTTAAATCCAACTAAATCATGCCAAAAATGCGCTGTTCTTTGCAGTAAAAATGCACCTATATGCACAGCAAGTGAACCATAAAAAATGGCACTACTTGGGGTGGGTCCTTCCATTGCTCTCGGCAGCCAACTACTAAATGGAAATTGCGCCGATTTAATAATCGCAGTAAGCAAAATAGAGAGCGATATCGCAACTGCTAATGCAGGATGATGGGACACTTGGTGGTGAACTAAGCTCATATCATTTAAAATAGCAAAAGTGATATTAGCATGCCATAAATGGTGACTTAACCACATGGCTAATATTACACCTACATCTCCTAGTCTATAGATTGAAAATACTTTTACTGCATTTTTAACCGGTAAAAATCGGTTTCGATAATAGGCGATGAGTAGAAAAGATGAAATACCCAAAATTTCCCAACCTAGAAACAAGGTTTCAAAATTTCCAGCCAAAATGATGACGTTGTACCCAAAAAAGAAAAATAAGATATTGGTAAAAAAGCGTCGATACCCATATTCGTTATGCATATAGAAGCTACTGTAAACGGTAATTAGAAAGGTAAGTATACTTCCTACCACTAGGTAAACAGAAGTGATTTTGTCGAAATAAAAGTCTACAAAAAATTCGTAATCATCCATTTTGTAGATTACAAATTCCTTGATGTTGATACTTTGAAAATCGTGAATACCCCAAAGTACGACCAAGCCGATACTGGTGAATAAGTGTATTCCTGCTGTTACTATAGATGTCCAAGAAATGCCCTTTTCGTTTTTTCGATTAAATAATACAGCTATAAATGCCCCAAGTGCAGGCAATCCAATTAAGATCGGAAGAATTAATGCTAAATCAAAACTCATGATAATACGTGAATTGGAAGGTTATCGGAACTATTTTCAATCAGTTGTTTCAAACTTGGTTGCGTCTCCGCAACGAGTTGAAGGGGCGTATATTCTTCCATTTTTTTATTGCAAAAGCGAAAGACTTTGTGCGTATCAGGATGAACAATAGCAAGATTTACCCACTCGTTTTCAAACCACTCATAAGTAGCCGGATTTGTTTGAATAGTATTAAGCACTACTTCAGGGTAATGTTCAATAACCATTAATAGCCTTAGCGGATCGTGTAGTTCGGTCATTTGCGTTGGCAAACCTGGCCTTAGATCTCCTTCTATTCCATTTGCAATTGCATTTAGCCCTATTACATTATGAGGTAGCTTGCTTCCGGCACCTAGTTTTTCGTTATCAACCCTGGAGAAATAATATTCCAAGTTTATACCACCACAAACGGGTGCTGCCGCATTTAGAATTTTTAGCAAATATGTGCCTTCAGGATCTTGCTTGTAGTCATAGCTATTGGTAAAAGCCCTTCTGTCCAAAAATATGTTTTTAGTAAAAGAGGGAGTTCCAACTATACACAATGCATTACTTGCATGATTAAGTTCTGGCCGTGGCTCGTATAAGGTAACAGATCGTTTTTTTACCTTTTTATAAATACTTTCTAAACTTCCTTTTGAATTTATCGCGACAAATCTTCGAGAACGTTCTTTCGCATTCATTTTCAGTGCTTGATTGAATGTTTTCATATTTCCGTTGTGTATTGCTTTATTTCTTTCAGAAAGCAAGTCCTCATCAAAAAATGCAATTTCATCTCGAGTCGTGTCGTGTAAGCCACCTAAGAATTGGGTAGATTTTGGAATATACAAACCTCTTTCTAGCAATTCAGCTCGCACATCTTCTCGGTTTGCAATGTTGGCGAATATGCGGGCATTTACGCTTCCGGGTCTGCCGCTGCAGGCTCCACAATCATAACCTGCATAGTAGGTGTTATTTACGCTACTTGCACCGTGGCCTACGGCATATACGATAGGCGCAAAATTGTCGGTTAATCCAATACTTCTTAGCACTCCTTCTACGGTATTTACCATTTGCTCTACAGTAAACCCAATTTGCAATCCATCTTTGGTAAGTGGCTCGTTTTTATGCTCAATGGTTAGTTTTGACTTAGAATCCATAAATAAAAAGGAAGAGGTAGCAGAAGCAGTATAACTTGGTTTAAAAATGCTAAATGCAAGTTTAAAAGCAGATATAAAACCTACTGTATGTGTAATAAGTAGTGCAGCTAAAGCTCCATGGGTATGTTTACTGAAATGGAAGTCTTCACCTCTTTTTGCGGTAGACTCAAACTCCTTTACCAAAATTTTTGGACTTAATGGAGCTGGGCACACTTTTGTGTGAAATTTGCCATGTTCTGGTTGAAAATAGTACTCCAAACCAAAGTGGCCTGGTGTGCCATACGTTTCGCAAATAGGCTCTAATTGCTCGAGGTATGTTCTTAAAGAAAATTCTCGGTCGTCAATACATATCAGTGCTTGAAATGAATGAATTCCCGAAACGGTAATCTTATGCGTTTTTGGTCTGCTTAGGGCAACAAGAACCTGATCGTAGAATGTGTTTTCCAAAGCTAATTGCCATAAGTAAAGAACCTGGTTGTATTCTGAAAACTTTGCCACACTAAAAATAGGAATTGGTTTTATTTTTTCATTGTGACCAAGTGCGCGCCATTGCTCTCCAAACTGCGTGTCCATCACATCTATTTCTAGG
>JBEAPG010000074.1:0-7162 GCA_041164545.1 Bacteroidota bacterium | reverse complement strand
TGAGCCATTATACCTTAAGCTGGGCCTTTTGGCTAGATCATAAAAACCACTGGTTAGACTTACTTGTGTGATTGGTTTTTCTTTCGGCTGTAATGTTTTTATATTTATCACACCATTAAGAGCTGACGAACCATAAAGAACAGAACTAGCTCCTTTTATTATTTCTACGCTTTCAATTCCTTCTGTTGGAATAAAGCTCCACAGCGCTTGTCCCGCATCACCTGAAAGAATTGGCATATTGTTAATAAGTACTTGAACTCTAGAGCCAGCACCATAACTCCATCCACTTCCACCCCTAATAGTTGGCTGTTTATCAACTACTTGCACGCCAGACAACCTACTTACGCTTTCTTCTATAGACGTAGGAGCTGTATTAGCAATCAATTCTGGACGAATTAGGTCGAGTGATATAGTACTGTTTTGTAGCTTGCTTTCTGATTTGTTTTCGCTCACCACAATCGTATTTAAAATCAAATCATACTCATTCACAATAATTTTTTGAAATGAATCGGTTGCTTGAATAAGATACTCTTCCATTCCCAATTGCTTAATAATTAGCTCCGGTTTTGAATAGTTAAAATTGAAAAAACCTTTGTCATCCGAAATACCCACAATCTTTTTGGAATCTTTGTCTTCAAATTGAGCTCCAATTACACCTTCATTATTAAGCACTATTCTTCCTTCAAAGTGAAATGTCTGCGCTGTAACATATAGAAAGTTGCAGATCAAAATAAATTGTATAAACAGAAACCGTTTCATATATTCGTTATATACAAACGTAATTAAAATCATGCATTTATGAGAAAGATAATCCTTACCTCTCTGCTTACTATAGTGCTTGGGGTAGCATTTTCCCAAAATTGTGTTACGGACACCACTATTACCGAATCAGGTATCTATCCAGAAACACTTGACACAGCAAAATTGGATGAACCCTATGCTCATACTTTTCAGGTACTTGCTATAAAAGATACTGTTGTAAACTATTTAGGCAATATTATCCTAGCAGAAATTGATTCCATTAAAGTAGTGGAAATAAAAGGGCTTCCTGCTTCATTTAGCTATAATTGCGAACCTACTAACTGCATTTTTACTTGGGAAAAAGTAGGTTGCGTAAAACTATCTGGCAATCCGACGACTACCGAGGCCGGGATACATCCTCTTGAGATAATAACCACTGCTTATGCCAGATGGGGATTACTTCGTTTACCGGTAAACGATACCATTACAGACTATACTTTGTTAGTAGGTGAAGGATCTGCAAGCATTTATACTCCTTCTAAAGAAAAGGTGGCCATATACCCAAATCCGACGACTGATGGAAAATTTCACATATCCAGTAACATAACTATTGATAATGTAGAAATAGTTGATTTACAGGGAAAACACATAGTTTTTAAAATGGAAAAATCAGATGGTCTTGCATTAATTGATATTTCGGAAGCTGAAACCGGCATTTATTTTCTGCGATTCAATGCAGGAAATAGGTTGGTAAATAAGCGAATAATACGTTAACACGTACATTGAACTAAAGTTTACCCTTATCTTTGCCGGCACTACTAAAAATGGCAACTCAAGTGGCAAACGAAACTTCAAAAGCAATCTCTAAACAAGAATTTATTAATCAAATTTTAGCAGATTATATTACTGCATATAAAAGCCGCCAAGCCTCTCTAATAGGAAGAAAAGAGGTATTAACAGGAAAGGCTAAGTTCGGAATTTTTGGCGATGGAAAAGAAGTAGCCCAGGTGGCAATGGCGCGATTTATGAAAAATGGCGATTTCAGAGCTGGATACTACCGCGACCAAACTTTGATGTTTGCGCTTGGACTTAGTGATGTTCAGAAATTTTTTGCGCAACTCTATGCTCACCCTAGTGTAGAAGCAGAGCCGTCATCAGCGGGCAGAAGCATGAACGGCCATTTTGGTACGCGTATGCTCGATGATAATGGAGATTGGTTGCCTCAAACAGATCGCATCAATATTTCATCCGACATTTCTCCAACTGCAGGACAAATGCCGCGTGCTTTGGGATTAGCTTTTGCATCTAAGGTATATCGTGAAAACGAAATATTACACGATAAAACTGATTTTTCAGACAAAGGAAACGAAATTGCCTGGGGAACAATTGGCAACGCAAGTACTTCAGAAGGGCATTTTTGGGAAAGTATAAATGCTGCGGGAGTAATGCAAGTTCCGCTTTTAGTAAGCATATGGGATGACGAGTATGGAATTTCGGTTCACGCCAAACATCAAACGACAAAGCAGAACTTAACATCTATACTTTCTGGTTTCAAAACGGATAAATACGGACAAGGAATTGAACTTTTCACTGTAAATGGATGGGATTATCCTGAATTGATAAACACGTACAAAATGGCATCTGAAATATGCAGAGAAAAGCATATTCCTGTAGTAGTACACGTTAATCAGCTTACGCAGCCACAAGGTCATTCAACATCTGGGTCGCACGAGCGCTATAAATCTGCTGAAAGGTTAGAATGGGAACAAGAATTTGATTGCATTTCTAAAATGCGTACTTGGCTGTTATCTATAGATGTTTGTACAGAAGAAGAAATCGAAAAACTAGAAAAAGATGCATTAACGGAAGTCAGAAACCAGAAAAAAGCAGCTTGGACAGATTTTACAAGTGAAATAAAACAAGAATTGGCTGAAGCAGTGGCTCTTATTCGTCCTATAGATGAAAACTTAGCCAATGAACTTGCTAACACTATAGATCCAGGACGAAAAGATATTTTAAAAACCGTGCACAAATTAATTCGGGAAAATATTGGGAAGTCTGGACTTGAAGAAATTAAATCATTCTATACAAGATATTTAGAAAAATATCAAGAAGTGTATAGTTCTCACTTGCATAGCCAATCAAGTGATAGAGCCCTAAATATTGCCGAGGTTAAACCAGAGTATGATGAAAATGGTGAAGAACTAAATGGATTTGAAATACTTCAACGAAACTTTGATTTACTGCTAACATACCATCCTGAAGTTATTGCTTTCGGGGAGGATGTTGGTAAAATTGGAGATGTAAACCAAGGCTTTGCTGGATTGCAAGAAAAACACGGTGAAACGCGAGTAATGGATATGGGAATTCGTGAAAACACCATAGTTGGTCAAGCAATTGGTGCTTCGCTACGTGGTTTGAGACCCATTGCTGAAATACAATACCTAGACTATTTGCTATACGGTGTACAAATGATGAGCGATGATATTGCCACCTTACAATATCGAACTAAAGGCGGACAAAAATATCCTTTAATTATCAGAACACGAGGGCACAGACTAGAAGGAATATGGCACAGCGGTTCTCCTTTGGGTATGATTTTGAACTCTTTGCGAGGAATGAACGTATTAGTGCCAAGAGATATGACACGTGCAGCTGGTTTCTATAATACCATTATGCAGTCGGATGAGCCAGCTCTTATAATAGAATGCCTAAATGGATATCGACTAAAAGAAAAAGTGCCCACCAATCTTGGAAGTTTTACCGTGCCAGTAGGCGTACCGGAAGTAATGCAAGAAGGAAATGATGTTACTGTTATAACCTATGGTTCTTGTGTTAGAATAGCTCAGGAAGCACTTCCTATGCTAGCAAAAATTGGTGTTTCGGTAGAATTGATAGATGTTCAGTCATTGCTACCTTTTGACGTAAATCATAGCATTGTAGAATCTATTAAAAAAACAAACAAGGTGGTATTTCTGGATGAAGATGTGAAAGGTGGGGCTACCGCATTTATGATGCAAAAAGTGCTTGAGGAACAAGAAGGATATAAGTACTTAGACAGTGCTCCACGTACCCTGACTTCACAAGATCACAGACCTGCTTATGGCACAGATGGCGATTATTTTTCTAAATCGAATGCTGAAGAATTATTTGACTTGGTTTATGGCATGATGAATGAATATAATCCTGAAGATTACCCTAATATTTAGAAAATAAAAAAGGCGAACAAAATTGTTCGCCTTTCCGAGTTTTACTAGACTACTTATTTTTTTAAAGCATCTCTTATTTCAGTAAGCAAGTCAATTTCAGATGGTCCTGCTGCAGCTTCTTCAATTGGCTTTTTAGTTTTACTGTATGCTTTTACAATTAAAAACATAACAAAACCAACTGTTAACAAGCTGATAATATTATCAATCCAAGCTCCATATTCAACTGCTGAAACACCTGCTTCCTTAGCCGCTTCAACCGTCGCAAATTTCTCATCGCCTGGTGTCCAAAACTTATCAGAAAAACTTACTCCTCCTGATAATAAACCCACCAAAGGCATGGCAATTTTTGATACAAAGCCATTGATTACTGCACCTCACGCTCCTGCCATAATTACTGCAACCGCAAAATCGATTACATTACCTGTCATAATAAAGTTCTTAAATTCTTTTAGCATAATTTTTTGGATTTTAAATGTGTTTCTATAAGACCAAAAAATCTTATTTTGTAACAAATATTGCGAAAAATAATAAAAGTTACGCAAGCCGCTTGCTATATCAACTCTACTTGCGCCCCTTTATTTATGGTATATTTTCTCTTATTGCTCACATTCAGACACATAACTCGTGTTCTCCGGTTTTCTAATTTTTGATAGGTGTTTGCTCCAAATATGAAGTGTGAACCAATTGGGACATCTATTAACAACGCTTTTTGATGTGCGTCATAAGGTATAAAAGCGCGTTCCATCGTGTGATTCACGCCACTGCAAGCCTTGGGATTCTGCAACTCATCTAACACCGCTGCATATACCTCTGAATCTTTGGAAAAGTCATCGTGCATCTTAAACCAATTAAATATCTGCCTAAAATTTGCCTTCCACTCTTGACCATGAGGCTGAACTTTGGTTCCAAAATCTAAATAATTTTTAAGATGAGCCACCTCGTGAAGCAAGGTAAACAAAAACCGAAATGAATTAGGATCCTGATTTACGCTTATAGAAAGGTTACCCCTTCCAAATCTGAAATCACCTCGCTTAGTCTTGCGAGCTCTCGTTATTTTTAAGCTACAGTTGTTTGTTTTAAGATATGAAAGTATTTGCTCTGCTTTCTCTTTTGACATATGAAGTTGAAGATATTCTGCAACAGTCATATAACGAAGTTCTACTTGTATACCGCAATAAGTGATTCTGCCGCAGTAACTTTTTGGTCTATCTGAACCTTTACTTCGGAGCCAATTGGCAAAAAAACATCCACTCTAGAACCAAACTTGATAAAACCCATTTCATTTCCTTGGGTTACCTTATCATTTGGTTTGATATACCATCTAATTCTGCGGGCTACTGCGCCAGCAATCTGTCTGAAAAGAATTTCAGTGCCATTTGCATCTTTAATTACTGATGTCGTTCTTTCATTTTCAGTAGAAGATTTTGGATGCCAAGCAACCAAGTATTTACCTGGGTGGTATTTGAAATAGCTTATAATACCAGAAATAGGATTTCGATTTACGTGCACATTAAGTGGAGACATAAATATCGAAACTTGAATACGCTTGTCTTTAAAGTATTCTGTTTCCTCCACTTCTTCTACTACCACAACCTTCCCATCACAAGGACTTACTACTCCATTTTCTGTTTTATCTGAATACCTTGGCGGATTTCTGAAAAAACGAATAATTAGAACAAAAAGAACCAATAATGGTAATCCCAGTAAGGCCATAAGCCAACTTGGTGCACCCAAAGCAGAAAATAGGTACAACAACCCCACCAAAATAATGGAAGAAATTAAAATAATCTTGTACCCTTCTCTATGCAATTTCATCTAAAATATTCCTCTAAGCTTTGACGTGCTAGCCACTTTGTCAATTGCAACTACGTAAGCTGCAGTTCTTAAGCTACAATTATACTTTTGAGCGGTTTCGTATACATTATCAAACGCTTGCTTCATTATGCGGTCTGCCCTTCTATTTACGCGCTCTTCAGTCCAAAAATAACCTAAACGATTTTGCACCCACTCAAAATAAGAAACAGATACACCACCTGCATTGGCTAAAATGTCAGGAATAACTAAAATTCCTTTTGCATCTAAAATTTTATCCGCATTAGAAGCTGTAGGTCCATTGGCACCTTCTACTATCAATTTTGCTTTAATTCTATCGGCATTATCTTCAGTAATTTGGTCTTCAAGTGCAGCTGGAACAAGTATGTCTACATCTAATTCTAACAATTCTTCATTGCTAATCATTTCGCCTCCTTTATATCCTTCTAAGCTCTTGTTTTGTTCTACATACGCAATTGCCTGCTCGATATCTAGCCCATCTACATTATAATAAGCGCCTGAAATATCGGAAATAGCAACAATTTTTACGCCTTGCATTTCAAGGAGCTTAGCTGAAATACTACCCACATTACCAAAACCTTGAACAGCGCAAGTACAAGATGAAGGATTCATTTTTAGCTTAGCCATTGCACTGCGCGCTGAAACCATAACACCACGACCCGTTGCTTCTACACGTCCTAGTGAACCGCCTAAAACCAAAGGCTTACCGGTAACCACTGCAGGAGACGCAACCCCAGCCAACTTTGAATATTCGTCCATAATCCACGCCATTGTTTGTGGGTTAGTACCCATATCTGGAGCAGGGATATCGCGTTCTGGACCAAACACATCGCGCATAGCAAGAGTGAAACTTCTTGTTAATCGTTCAAGTTCACCCGGAGACATAGTTCGAGGGTCGCATTTTATACCTCCTTTACCTCCGCCATATGGTATACCTACCACGGCACATTTCCAAGTCATCCAAGCTGCAAGAGCTTTTACCTCATCTAGATTTACACCCATAGAGTATCGAATACCTCCTTTACTAGGCCCTAATTTAGAAGAATGCACTACCCTAAAGCCTTCGAAAACTTTTACTTTTCCGTCGTCCATAGTAACTGGAAGACTAACAATAACTGCCTTTTCAGGAGATTTAAGTGCGTTGTAAGTCGATTCGTCCAGTCCTAAAATTTTAGCGGCCTCATCAAAACGTTCCATCATCGACTCCAGTGGATTCAAATGATCTACAATTGGAGCTGGTTCTTTGAACTTTAATTTCATCTATGTTAAATAAAGATTAAGCGTGGCAAATGTATTTATTAATGCAATTGCACATATACACATTCAAACAATTTTACCTAGAATAGAATAATTATGAGTATATAAGGTAAAACGGCAAG
>JBEAPG010000073.1:0-7215 GCA_041164545.1 Bacteroidota bacterium | reverse complement strand
GATATATTTATCCCCAACTACAAATGAGCTAAAACAAGTAAAACTTTCGAGTTCTGTTATTCAAGCCGAAGTGCCTCGATCTATGACATTCAATTCAAATGAATGCGCATTTTATGTTATTACATCTTCTTCATTAAACCCAAAGCTTTACAAAATCGATATACTAGGAAATGTAACGCCAATTGGAAATCTGAGCAATTCTGCTGGGTTTACCTTTTACCGATGCGAATCTATAGCTTATAATAATGTAAATAATACAACTTACATATCTGCATCTAAAGGACCAAACAACTACACACCGTATATCTTTACTATTGATTTAAAAAATGCGATTTGTACTGAAATTACCGAAGTAAACAACAATACTACTGAGGGAAGTGATGCTGATTTTATGGAAGTGTATAATGGAAATTTAATCATCGGTGACATTTATAGCTCTACAAGTTGGTCATTTATTCAAGAATTAGACCTTACTAACTTACAAACGGTAACTAATACCAACCGTTTATACGAAACAAACACCAATTTTCCATTTACAGAAATGGCTGTGGCAGGTGATTTTATTTATGTATACTACGATTCCAAACTTTATTCGTCTAGTCTGCTTTCCACAATTCAATTTACCGAAATATTAAACCTAAGTACGTTTGGCTTCAACGGATTACCCCGAGCTATGACTGGCTTCCCCTATTCTCCTTTTTCTGGATTTTCACTTCGTGCGGATACTATTATATGCAGTGAAGATTCATTATTGGTTGACGTTTCCAAATATGACAGCTTTACTTGGAATGATGGCAGTGCAGAAACGCAAAGGTGGATTTCGAGTGCTGGAGATTACTATGGTATTGCAAAACAAGGAAATTGCTCTTTCCCTTCAGACACCTTTACATTAACTACAAAAACGTGTAATAAATGCGTGGAATACTACGAGGAATTGCAATACTACCTTCAGTTGGGGAGGGATATAGAAATGTGTTACGGCGAATTTTATTCCATTGTTTTGCCCAGGCTTATTGACACAGTATTCTGGATGGATGGCACGCAAGGCAGAGCAAAACACCTCACCGAAACTGCCACACTATCGGCAATTGTGAAAGTAGATTCTTGCGTCTTTATATCGGATACCATTCAAATTACATTTGTAGATTGCGATGCATGTGAAGTGTATTTTCCTAATGCATTTACGCCAAATAGCGACGAAATAAACAATACATTTAAACCAGTATTTAATGATGCTTGCAACTACCGATTTGAATCATTTACAATTTATAATCGTTGGGGAGAAAAATTGTATGAAGATGAAAAAGGAGAATGGAACGGCCACTATCAAGGTGAGTTAGTACAGCAAGGTGTCTATTATTATATAGCCAAAATCAAAAATTTAAACGTTGGGAACTACCAAATTTACAGCGGACCAATACAGGTTCTATTCTAATGATTTATATTTTTTCTACAGATTTTCGTTTCTTTTCGCATGTCATAAATACCAATTGGGGTGATTAGTAACATTTCAATCGTTACTTTGCAGCAATAAACGGCTTATACTTTAGCCAACTCAAGATGAAATTTAAACTACTCACCGTCGTCATATTGTGCTTAGTGCAACTGCTTGCGTTTAGCCAAAATGCCGAAATAGTAACGCTGATTTCTGGAGACAGTCTTGTGTATTATTCAACTAAAGATAACAACTACGTTAGTTATGCCCTTTCCAACAGTAATATACAAAACGAAGTAGCCCGATCAATGGAATACAATCCCGATTCCTGCGAATTTTATGTAATAACCAGTTTTCGATATAAGCCAAATATTTATCGCATTTCCAAAACAGGCAATGTCAGTTTAATCGGGCAACTTACTATGAACGATGGACGAAGTTTATACAGTTGTGAAGCAATAGCCTACAATGAAGAAGATAAGAAACTATATGGCTCTGTAAGTTTTTCCGATCTGGATTACTACACTGAGTCACTAGTTACCATAGATATACAAACTGCGATTTGCACAGAAATAGCTATACTCAATTCTAGTACTCCGGCAGACGATGATATGGATTTTCTAGCTTTTAACAACGGCAATTTGATTATTGGTGATGGGGATAATACTCCATTTTATTACATCTTATCTCAAGATATTACCAGTCTACAAAACCCATTTACGCCCGATCAACTATACTACACTAATGCTGTGACAGCGAGCAATCAGCAGGAACTGGCTGTAATAAATGGCTACGTATATGTAGAAAGAAATAAAGTACTTTACACGGCTAATCTGGCTTCAACTCCGTTGACATTTGTGCAAGATGCAACTTTAAGTATCCCAAATTTACTCTCACCTGTTAGAGCCTTAGCCTCTTTTCCATACCTAGAAATTTTCACACCACCTCTAGCAAATAGCGATACTACTTTGTGTTCTGGCGACTCTCTATTGGTTGGTTTGAATAACTACACCAATTTTATATGGGATGACGGATTCCCGAGTAAATCGCGATGGATAAGTACTGCTGGACAATACACAGGCACAGCGCAGATAGGAAACTGTATTTTTTACTCTGACACACTAAAAATTGATACTACTATTTGTATTACGTGTAATAATCGATTTCAAGCATTAATCGACTCTTTGGATATTGGTAGCGATACGGTTTTATGCGAAAATGACACGATTTATTATACTTTAAATATCACAGCAGATTCGATTATTTGGAGCAATGGAAGACGCGGAAAATCAGTTGGGCTTACTACTACCGAAAATCTATCAGCGCTTATATACAGAGATTCATGCACATTCAGCACCAATTCGATTTTGGTAGAATTTATAAAGTGTAACCGATGCTCAGATTATAAAAAATCACTTGCACCCAATTTAGATTTAGGGGAGGATTTTACGCAGTGCAATTCCATTACTTTAGACTACAATCAACTCCAACCTTACGTAGATAGAATAAACTGGTTTGACGGCGATACATCACGCACTAAAACAGTAAACGAAAGCAGCCAGATTTATTTTTCTATTGAAATTGATACGTGTACCTTTTTCAGCGATACGCTTAATCTCACGATACTGAACTGTGATAGTTGCAAGGTTGAATTCCCAAATGCAGTCACACCCAATTATGATAATTTAAACGATGTTTTTCGACCCGTATTTATTGGCGACTGTGAGTATGAAATTACGGGTTTTCAGGTTTTTAATCGATGGGGCGAAAAACTTTATGATGACACATCTGCACAATGGAATGGAATCTTTAAAGGGGTACCCGTTCAGCAAGATGTGTACATTTACACTATATCCTATAAGTATTTGTTTGATAATAGTGTCCACTACTACAGTGGAAACATCCATATCATCTATTAGAGCATTGCCTTGTCTATGGCTTGTTTGGTAGCGTCGTTTACAGAAACTACAGGCAGTCTGAAGTAGTTGCCACAAATGCCTAGTTTTTCAAGCACATATTTTACACCTCCAGGATTTCCATCCATAAAAATGGCTTTCATCATAGGAAGAAGTTTGTAATGCAAATGTCTCGCTGCTTTAAAATCGCCCTGCAAAGCATAATTTACCATTTGGCTAAATTCCTTAGGATAGGCGTTGCCAATAACAGAAATTACACCTTCCATACCCGCAGCTATATATGGTAATGTGTAGTTATCGTCGCCACTTACTACCATAAAATCTTCTGGCTTGTCGCGCAAAACATCCATACACACATCAAAACTACCGCTTGCTTCTTTGGTAACTACAATATTAGGAAGAGCTGCAATGCGTAAAGTAGTAGCCGCAGAAATCAACGACCCTGTTCTACCAGGCACGTTATACATTATTATAGGTAATGGTGTATTATCCGAAATCGCTTTATAATGCTGATAAATTCCTTCTTGACTTGGTTTATTGTAGTATGGACTTACACTCAAAATTCCATCTACACCGGCTAAATCAATTGTCTTTAAGCGATGCACTACCTCAGCAGTATTATTGCCCCCAATTCCAAAAACGATGGGCAATCGTTTTGCATTCACTTCTTTAACTTTAGCCAATATCTGACTTTGCTCTTCAGCGGTAATTGTAGGATTTTCTCCCGTTGTACCCATTACTACCAAGTAGTTTACACCACCATTTATTAAGTGAAGCGTAAGCTTTTCTAAGCCTACAAAGTCAACACTGCCATCTGCATTAAATGGGGTAATCATTGCCACCCCAAGTCCTCTAAACTTTGTACTCATTTACTTGATGTATTTTGTGATATCGTTAAACAATTCTTCTTCTGTTTCGGCCAAGCTTTTCACCATAAAATCCTGCGCAAAAGGAAATTCTTCAAAATACTTTCCAATTCTTGTTTTAGCATTGCTAAACGTGGAAATAGATTGAAGTTCTACACTCCCTTCCGAATCTAAGTTAATGAGATAATCGAAGGGGGTAGTTATAAATTTATGAATTCCGTCCTTCTTTGGTATTTTCCAGAAGGTGAGGTCTTTCTTACAAAAAAATTCTTCACGAAGGGTAGGAAGGTATTCTCCTAATTCTTTTTCGTTTACAAAACCCAAGGTGCACACCGACTTTCCTTCAGCTTCAAAAAATCCTGTCACGCGGTTTAAAAAAATAGGGCTTATTTTTTTTGCATCATAAACGATGCCTACATTCATTATAGACTTAAACGATGTAAGTCGCTCACTCTTATCTTGTTGCTTGTGCTTAGCAAGCATTTTGATGCCGATATTTTTTAAAAGACTAGACAAGACTTCAAAGGTAAGTTTTTAAATTTTGAGTTCTATGTGTTTAATCGACACAAATGCACTATAGTCCGAGCATCATATTTAAACGACAACTGAAAAATCGAATACTATGCTAAAATATTAAGTGATAAAGGTGATGTGGTCACAAAAATGAACTAGTTATTACTCCACCATCGTCGCAAATTCATCTTCGTTTATTATCTTAACACCTAAGGTTTTCGCTTTTTCGAGCTTAGCCGGCCCCATATTAGCTCCCGCTAATACAAAATCGGTATTCTTAGAAATTGAACTTACGTTCACGCCCCCATTATCTTCAATCAGTTTTTTCAATTCATGTCTTCCAAAACGAGTAAACACGCCACTTACTACAATTTTTGCACCTGCAAGCTTGTTGCTGGCCAACTCTTTTTCTACTACTTCGAAACAGAGACCTACTGCCCTCAATCGCTCTATTTCTTCCTTATTTTTTTGGTTGCTAAAATGGTCGATTATGCTTTGAGCAATCTTCTCTCCAATCTCATTTACACTCACCAATTCTTCAAAGCTAGCAGCTAGTAATTCATCCATATTTTTAAAATGAAATGCCAATTTCTTAGCAACAGTTTCACCTACAAAGCGAATGCCTAAGGCAAATAAAACACGTTCAAATGGCTGTTTTTTAGATGTTTGTATTCCAGATAATATATTTTCTACTGTTTTCTCTTTAAAACTAACTATGCGCTCATCTCCTGTTTCCTCGTTTATAATACTCTTGCTTAAACCAAGCAAATCTGAGGTCTTTAAATCATACAAATCTGCGGAAGTGGATACCAATCCAGCTTGAAAAAGCACATCTATTTTCCCTTCGCCTAGACTATCAACATCCATCGCTTTTCGGCTAATGAAATGTTCGATTCTGCCCTTTACTTGTGGTGGACAACCTAAACTATTTGGGCACCTATATGCCGCTTCCCCTAATTCGCGTACCAACGCTGTTTGGCACTCCGGACAATGCGTAGCAAAAACCGTAGGCACAGAATCAGTAGCTCTATTTTCAGTATCTACATCTACTATTTTGGGTATTATTTCTCCGCCTTTTTCTACAAAAACGGTGTCTCCTTCTCTTACATCGAGTAAAGCAATGATATCTGCATTGTGCAAACTGGCTCTTTTCACCGTAGTGCCCAATAACTGAACGGGCTCCAAATTGGCGACTGGAGTAACCGCACCTGTTCTACCTACCTGATATGTTATTTGCAATAGTGTAGTAGCTACCCGCTCCGTTTCAAACTTATAGGCAATAGCCCAACGCGGGAACTTACTTGTAAAACCAAGTTCCTCTTGCTGGTTTCTATTATTTACCTTTACCACTACACCGTCTATTTCAAAACTGAGCTTGCTTCGTTTTACATCCCAAAGCTCTATAAACTCCCACACTTCATCTATCGTCTTGCACACTTGCGCTGCATCATTTACAGGCAGTCCCAGCGATTTCATTTTTTGCAGTCCGTCAAAATGATTAAGCTGCTGACCGTTGTACTCTGCTACGTGGTATAAAAAGCCGTCCAAAGGACGCTTAGCAACCTCTGCGCTATCTTGCAATTTTATAGTTCCTGCGGCGGTATTTCGAGGATTAGCGTAAAGCTGCTCGCCGTTAGCCAATCGTTCTTCATTCATACGCTCAAAAGCCGCTTTGTGTATAAATATTTCGCCACGCACTTCTAAATGTTCTGGGAAATCGCCCACCAGTTGATGCGGAATAGCTTTTATGGTTTTTGCATTAGCCGTAACGTCATCCCCTTGAACGCCATCACCCCTTGTAATCGCTTTTACCAATTTTCCATTCTCGTATCGCAATGCAATCGCAAAACCATCAAACTTCAATTCTGCCACATACTCATACTCTGTGCTACCTAAAAATTTTTGAACCCGACCATCAAAGTCTACTAATTCCTCCTTATTGTATGTATTGCTTAAGGATAACATTCTACTCGAGTGTGGAATGGTCTCAAAATTTTTGGTAACCTCTCCTCCCACCTGCTTGGTCGGACTGTTGGCGTCTGCAAATTGCGGATAGGCATTCTCCAGTTTTTCTAATTCCTTGAGCATCATATCAAACTCTTTATCGGAAATAGTAGGCTGGGCTAGCACATAGTAATTGTAATTATGCTGTTTAAGTGCTTGAGTAAGGCTTGCTATTTTTTCTTGTGGTGACACAGTGGCGAAAATAATTGATTTTAGCAAGGCAAACTTATTGTTCAGTTTGCTTGATTTACTTTTGCGCAACAATGCGAAAATTAGTTGCCGCTTTTTCAATAGCATTTGCCTCATTTGCACTTGCACAAAGTCCGTTAACCACAGGATATTTCAACTATCATTTAGTTGATAGATACGAAGTACTTTCAGGAGAATTAAGTACTGATTTGTTTACAACTGCCAAACCATTTAGAAGAGATGCCATAAGCCAGTTTGCAAAAAAAAATAACGCCAATAAGTGCCGCTGATA
>JBEAPG010000072.1:0-7328 GCA_041164545.1 Bacteroidota bacterium | reverse complement strand
AGTACTGTGTTTGGCATAATGGCTACTTTTCTGGAAATATATAAATACGTTGCAGCATGGTTATTTTGGATCGCAATAAATGCTTTCACAATATGGTTGTATGGTATAAAGGAACTTAACTTTTTTGCCTTGCAAATGATTATTTATACTGGCTTGTCTATTCGAGGCTATTTACTTTGGAACCGCAGATTGAACGTTTAAATGATATTTTATCTCCATCCTTTCTTTCGGTTTTTATTGCCCAAACACATTACAGCAATAACATTATGGCCCTTTATTTTTTTTAGAGATAAGGACAAACGAAAAGATACTATAATAATTAACCACGAGAAAATTCATTTGAGGCAACAACTGGAATTATTGGTATTGCCGTTTTATATAATTTACTTGCTTGAATATGTGTTCTATGTGATTAAATATAGAAATCACGACAAAGCCTACAGGTCTATAAGTTTTGAACGTGAGGCCTATAGAAACGAGGGAAGTTTGTCATATTTAAAGCAACGAAAACCTTGGAACACTTGGAGAGTGAACTGTTAGTTGGACGTGAAAATAAAAGCAATTTACGCTCTCCAGTAGTTTTTGCACGTTTTACAGCGCATAAAAATGTTGCTAAACCACTTTGTTGGAAAGCCAATCGCTATCAATGCTTTTTCAGCCGCATCCAGTGTGCTGCTGCCTGTTACCGCTTTTATTTCAAAATTGTGATGATAACATGTTGGACAAGTAACTTTTGACATACTTATACGACGCATACATGTGTAAAAAGGTTGCAGATTATGCCTTAATTTACATTTTGTTTACAAAAGCGCAAACAGAATGTCTACTCAAAATAATAGTACAAACGTGTTTCGTACTGAGTTGAATCACTTGTATTTGTAGGTCCCTTTATATACTCCTCTATCACCGGATACACTATTTTTTTACCATTGGAAGTAATCCAATCGCCAAGAGCAGTATGGTTTTTCTCTGATTGATCATAGTCCCCTTTCTGGAGATAAGAAATGCTGTTTGCTGTAACTTCTGCAGCGCCAATAGCCAATTCTACTTTTTCTGGTTCGCTAATCACCAGTTCCGATATCGGAACCGCCGCTGCAAGCGTAGTGTTTTGTACTTCTTCATTCCAAGTAAAAAACAATGACCTCGCAGGTCCTTTAGGCTCCAATCCGTTTTCTCGCAAATAGTTATAAATTGGGGCATATGATGTTTTATAAAAAGAATCCATAGCTGCCCACGGTAATTTTTCACTTTTAACTATCGCATAGTTCACGCCATGCTCAGAAATTATTTCAACATTACTGTTCATTTTTAGTGGTACTTCTGGGTTGATTTCGGTATATGATTTTAGATTGGCCAAGCCTTTTTCGAAGTCAGGGGCAAGCATCTTTTCCATAAAATAGTTTAAGAATTTAAAGGGATAGTTCAAATCGCTAACCATAGCCCAAGTAACTGTAGTGACTCCATTGAGCTCAGAAAACTTAAAATAACCATCTGCCTCATTGGATCCTCCTCCATCTCCAAAACTTAAATGATAGTCTATTTGCTCTTGGTCTTTAAAACCGATTACCTTCATACTTCCATTCCCCACATTATCATTATCAGAAGTCCAAGAATAGCCATATTCCACATCGCCTTGTTTGCCTGTATAATTTCTTTGTTGAGCGGTGTCAAGCTTAAACCAAGGATCCCAATTTTGCCAATTTTCAAAATTGGCTACTTGATTAAATACTGCTCCCAAGGGTGCATTTATTTCCGTTTGGCGTTCGATAACTTTGGTTCCAGGAGCAAAAAGAGCTGCTAGCAAAAGTGTTCCTATTAGAATTAGAATAAAATAAAGTATGACCTTTAATATTTTCATGGATAAATTGGTTTTAGTTCATTCAAAAATAAAACTCTAAAACAGATTTTCGGTTTTTATTGCAATCCAATAATTACCTTATACGATCTTACAAAAATTCCATTTTCGGTTTCTATTCGCACAAAGTAAGTACCAGATGCTAAACCCGTAGTCTGAAAGTTCGCTTTATTCTCCTTAAAATATTGCTTGTCAATAAACTGACCAATGGCATTGTACAAACTAGCTGTGCCTTGCGCATTACACGCGGGATATCCGCTAATAGTAAAACTTGTAAATGCCGGGTTAGGAGAAATATAATATTGACTTGCATTGCACGGCTTTAACCCGTTTGATGTGTCAGTAGGAGTGGTTGTATCTGTAGTGTCTTGAATGGTTTCGCAGCCAAAATCCTTTTGCAACAATGTAACTTCTTGCTGACTCAGCACCCTGTTATAGATTCTAAATTCGTCGATAGAGCCGTGGAAATTTGATCCAGGAACATCTCCTTTTCCAATTCTTAAGTTTCTATTTCCTTGCTTTGTTGATACATACGTATACTTGCGTTCAAGTAAAATACCGTCTTTATAAGCTCGCATTTCACCACTGGTATAAGAGTTGGTAAAAGTATAATGGTGCCAGTTATTGTCTTCATAAATTGGTGTAACCCCTAGCCTTCCATCTCCAGTATTTTGAACGTCCCAAAAATGATATTTTAGCCCACTGTGATTATAGTTTATAACAATAGACAAGCGATTGTTAGGGTTATTTGGCATCATAACACACACAAAATGCGACTTTACCTCCTCTGTTTTAGCCCAAAACGAAATTGTAATTTCTTTTTCAGGTAACCAAAATCCAAATGAATCTACTTCTATATAATTTGTGGTTCCATTAAATTTAATTGCTTGATTTGGAACTCCATTTCTATCATTGGTTAGAGTATACCCAAAGCTGATTATGGTTCTATTAAATACCGCTTCTTTTACATTGTTCTGTATAGGAATACACAATACAAGTCCAGAATCTAGCGCTTGCCCATTTGCAAAATAGAATGCAAAAAAAATGAACAAACTAAGGAATCTCATCCCTTTCGAATTTTAATAAACTGAAAAAGTGCAAATCCTGGCACCACTGAACCAGCTAATTTTTCAATTAACTTAATCCCATTATATGAAAAATTTGGAACCAAACTTTTCATAGACACTCCACCACTAAGTAGATATTTTAAAGGTGAATGCTTCGTTATACTGATTATTTCTAATCTAGGAAATAATGTGCTGAATTTATCCTTATCCCGCTCCAGAACTATCCAAGGTAACGCACCATTCGCATCACTCATAGGTCCAGAACCTGGAATTGTCCAATCTCCTTTTTCATTAAACGGTTCATGATGAAAGTTTTTAAAGATAAACTTAGACCACCACGTTGTGCAAGGTTCTGACATCACTATTAAACCACCAGGTTTTAAGCATCGATTCATTTCTCTTAGAAATTGTTCACTATCTGGTACGTGATGAAAAACATCCACCATAACAAATGCAGCTACACTTTCGCTTTCAAAAGGCATATCTAGAGCATTGAAAGTGAAATCATTATCATGCAACTCTAGTATATCTGAAGTTCTGATTCCTGCAAAAACATCTTTCATAAATCCACCACCAGACCCAAGTTCGATTATATCTCCACTAGGAGCGTCACTGCATAGTTCTTTGATGTGTGAATACCATTCGACATAAATTCTTTTTAGAAATGGCTTAGATTTTATTATTTCTTTGTGATGAACCGTTCTTCGTGGGTCATCCAAATCGTATTTGTCTATTCCATCAAGTCTTAGAAATTTCATTAATAATTTATTTTTATTAATCGTGCTTCTTCTAATTCTCCAATTTGTTTAACAACCTCTAGTTTTCCCGGATATTTCTCATCTATTGGCTGTAAAACACGATGCACGGTGTTAATAATTCCTTGTCCAGCTGCTAGTCTATTCACGCGCAAACTTCCCACCAAAACGTGAGTAACTCCTGCCTCTTTCCATACCCTTAAAGTTGAATCAGGATCTGGGTTGTTATCCGTTCTCCAAATTGGATAAAACTCTTTTCCATTGGCATATAAAAAAGACATTGGTGCTTTTCTACTTGCCACAAACGCTTCTTTGGGAAGGCTGTCTCCACAATATTCGCTCATTTTTAAAAAATTAACCCAATCTAATGTATACCCCATATACTTATCCCCTTTGAGCAAATTCGCTTTAGCAATTGGTATGTTTTTCTGCGCTTTTTTATACGACGTGGTAAAATTTGATAAAACGAATATGGCCATAATCAATAGACCGAAAAACTGATACCCTTTTGTTGTTTCCTTGCTAAACCAACGCGTTAAAAGCCAAAAGAAGGCAATAAAAATATTTAACAACAAAATCATAATGTAGCGCGATTGTCCCCAACTTACTTGTAGCGCCAAAAATGTGAACCCACATATTGCGCCAATGAATAGAAGGTTAAATAGTTGTGTTTTCTCTTTAGACTTAAATGCAACGAATAACGCAACGAATAACGGGATTAATGTAAACAACGTTAAGCCCCAATTCCATTCGGCTGGAAAGGTCCTGAATCCTAAAATTTCGTAGAATCGAGCTGAGATAAATTGATTCGTGTTTTCTAACATTCGAGTTATAAAGCCACTAAAATCTTCATTTCCCTGAGAGGCGTCATATGCATCCTTTTGAAATAGAATATTGCTTTGTGTAGTTACCTGATCGGTCTTTTCCCATAGCAATCCCTTAACTCCTTCAAAACCTAAAAAGGTGATAATCATAAAACCAGGTACGATAGCCAAGAGCTTCCATTCTTTTCTTAATGCATAAAAAACTACAAAAACTGCTAGCGCAGCAATACCAACTGTTCGGGTAAAAAACAGGAAGTAAAACACTATAGACATCCCTAATAGTAAAAGCCAGTGTTGTTTAATGGTTTGAGATATTGAGTCGTCGTTATTTAGCTTAGAAACAACACCTAAAGCACCCCACAAAAACAGTGCTTGAAAAAATAAATATAACGCCTCAGTATATGTTAGACTTGCTATAGACAACGCTTCAACGTTTGTAGCATATATGAATAAAGCAGGAAACAAAACCAACCAACTCACTTTAAATCGAAATGCTCTATAAAGGATATAAACACTAGCTACAAAAAAGAGCAAAGTAATTACTTTAAGTGCGACCAAGTTTATACCAAATATAGTGATGGGTAAAGCCAAAACCATGGCGTAAAACGGGGCTTGAGAGGTAAAGGAATGTCCGAAAAAGTCTTTTGAATATTTGTATCCTTGCTCTATGTAGGTAGAATCGTCTAAACCAGTTGAAATTTTTGCATCAAACATCATAAAAGCCATAATTAATGCAATTCCCGTAATGATAGAAGCTATTAAATGATGTCTTTTATCCAAAACTTTCTCTATTCTTTCAAATAGGGTCGATGTTGACTTTTGTGGTTTTGCTTCTGCTTTCTTATTGGCAGTTGCAGGTTGCTTTTTCTTTTTAGCCATTTTTTATTTTGGTTTTGAGCCGATACGAGCAAAGGTAATTTTTGTTTTGATTTTTGTTGTACTTCTATTATTCTAACTTTGCCCGCATTAAAATTTTGAAGATGAAAAAGTTATTTGTTATTGCCCTTGTTTCGCTTGCACTATTTGCCTGCAACCAAGAAAAAAATCAAACAGAAAATACGGAAGTGATAACCAATGAAATAGCTCCAGACACAATTGAAACTAAAACAGACACAACACCTATAAACAAAAACATGGAAAACGGATTATACGCTAAAATGAATACTTCGATGGGAAGTATACTTATTAAACTAGAAATGGAAAAAACCCCACTAACTGTTGCCAACTTTGTGGGTTTAGCCGAAGGTAAAATTGCAAATCGTGCAAAGGCTCCTGGAACTCCTTACTTTGATAGACTTACTTTTCACAGAGTAATACCCAACTTTATGATACAGGGTGGAGATCCTGATGGCAGAGGCACTGGAGGTCCTGGATATAGCTTTAGAGATGAGTTTGACCCAAGTCTAAGACATACTGGACCAGGTATTCTTTCTATGGCAAATGCAGGCCCGGGCACCAATGGAAGTCAGTTTTTTCTTACTGTGGCTCCAACTCCACACCTAGATAATCGCCATACTGTTTTTGGTCATGTAGTGGAAGGACTAGATATTGCTGTTGCTATATCTGAAGTGCCAAGAGATAGAAACGACATGCCAAACGATCCTGTTTTTATAAACAACGTAGAAATTGTACGTGTAGGAGAAGCAGCAGAAAAATTTGATGCTGCAAAAACATTTGCTGATTTAAAATAAGTTATGAAAACGGTTGACTCTTATAACTTTTCGAGTAAAAAAGCGCTCATTCGGGTAGATTTTAATGTGCCGCTAAATGCCGATTTTGAGATAACAGACGATAGTAGAATGACTGCCGCTCTACCCACTATTCAAAAAATATTGAATGACGGGGGCGCTGTAGTTTTAATGTCGCATTTGGGAAGACCCAAAACTGGACCTGAAGATAAATTTTCGTTGAGACACTTGGTTTCTCATCTTTCTAAAATAACGGGTAAAGAAGTTGTTTTTTCAGATGATTGTATCAGTAAAGATGCTTTAGCAACGAGCGGAAACTTAGCAATGGGCAAAATTCATTTGTTAGAAAATCTGCGTTTTTATAAGGAAGAAGAAGCTGGTGATCGACAATTTGCTGAAAAACTTGCTGAACACGGTGATATTTATGTAAACGACGCATTTGGTACAGCGCACAGAGCGCATTCATCAACTGCTATCGTTGCCGACTTTTTTACGGACAAATGCTTTGGTTATCTAATGGCTAAAGAAGTTGCCAATGCAGCTAAGTTGATGAAAAATCCTGAACGCCCGTTTACAGCAATAGTGGGTGGAGCAAAGGTAAGCGATAAGATACTAATCATTGAAAACTTACTTGGCATAGCAGACCATATAATAATTGGTGGTGGAATGGCTTATACCTTTAAAGTAGCTCAAGGCGGTATGATTGGCAACTCACTGTTCGAAGAAGAAAGGGTAGAAACGTGCAAGGAAATCTTAAAGACTGCTTCAGAAAAAGGAGTGCAAATTCACTTGCCAGAAGATACTGTGTGCGCCGACACGTTTAGCAACGATGCTAATACAGAAGTGTGCGATAGCGGTGAAATTAAAACCGGTTGGATAGGCTTAGACATAGGTCCAAATGCTGTATTAAGTTTCAGAGAAGTATTGCTCGATTCAGAAACTATTTTGTGGAATGGACCAATGGGTGTATTTGAAATGACCAAGTTCGAGAGCGGTACAAAAGGCGTAGCAAAAGCCGTGGCGGATGCTACCGTAGCAGGAGCCTTCTCGCTAATTGGCGGAGGAGATAGTAGTGCAGCGGTTAAGAAATTTGGTTTTACTGAGCAGGTGAGCTATGTTTCTACTGGCGGCGGCGCTTT
>JBEAPG010000071.1:0-7367 GCA_041164545.1 Bacteroidota bacterium | reverse complement strand
ACTTGTATTGAATAAGGACTCCTTTGCTTTGGCACTTGAAAACCAGTTTGGCGAATGGACAGTGTTAGTGTGTCAAGACCAACTCATGTATATGGATACGCTAAAGTCATTCTACACAAATAGAAATTTTAAGCCGTTATGGTGGGATGCTTTATTAGGTGATAGCGCTTCTTGGGCATACTTGGAAGAAACATTTAAATACAGCGAGCAGCACGGAATGGACTATCGGTATTACTATTTACCCCTTGTGGACTATTACCGTACCAAAATTCCCGAACTAAGCACCCAAGACAGTGCATTTGAACTAATGACAGAACTCGAGCTCATTATCTCCAACAGTATGCTGCGTATGTATAAGGACATTGCCAATGGACGAAGCAATCCAAAAACTGTATATGGATATACTTATATGCTTCCTCGAAACAATTGGAAAAAAATGGAGTTTCATTCATTTTTAAATACCAGCAACAAAACGTCTTTTCTTGAAGAAATTCATCAGAACGACACTACTTATCAAGAGCTACTTAAAGTAATGAAATACTACGTAGCAAAGAAGGAAAATGAAAAAAATAAGGCTGTCGATTTTTCCGGATACCCCAAAATAGAATTGGGTGACTCTGCTCCCGTTATACAACAAATTATTACACGCCTAAAACAAAGAAAAATACCAGATGAAGAAATACTAACCATTGCCGATACAATGGTTTATACCAAAGAATTACAAGTTCAAATAAAAAAGCTTCAGTCTAAAAATAACCTGACTCCCGATGGAATTATGGGTTACAAAACCTATCGACTAATTAACTCAACACCAAATGATAAACTAAACCAAGTAAAGGCAAACTTAGAACGACAGCGTTGGTTTACTCAAAAGCAAAAACCACCCTTTGTGTATATAAATTTAGTGGAGTATACGGCTTATCTCAATTGGCAAGACAGCATAAAAAGTATGAAGGTTTGCATAGGAAAAAACCTGCCTGACAATTACGATGCTTTAGTAAAACAGTACACAGATAGCGGTTGGCTGTATAAGTTACCAAAAAATATGGAAACGCCTCAAATCGCTAGTAAGATTACTTATATTGTAATGAACCCGACTTGGACAGTGCCGTACAGCATTATAAAAAATGAAATGTGGTGGAATATGGTAAAAGATCCAACCTACCTGCGGAGGAAAGGTTTTAACGTATTCAGAGGTAAAACACTGGTAAACAGCGATACTATTAATTGGAAAAAGGTAAACAGAGATGCCATTCCTTATACCATTGTAGAAAAGCCAGGGCCGGCCAATTCATTGGGAACTGTGAAATTTATGTTTAATAATCCTTTCTCCATTTACTTACACGACACTCCGAATAAATCTGCATTTAGACTGACACAGCGCGCTGTGAGCCATGGATGTGTTAGATTGGAAAATCCGCTTCTTTTTGGTGAATTTTTGATGCAAAACAGCAGAAAGTATAACTCTGATGATTTCAGAATAATGATGGGATATAAACCTCTGGATGAAGTGCGCTTGAAAACGTATGACCCTACTGATACACTGGCTCCCATCCAACATATAAAAGTAACGCAAAGCCTACCTTTGGAGACGGCTATGCCCTTATTTTTAGATTATAGAACGGTGTATTTCGATCACGATTGGAAACTTCATTTTGCATACGACATATATGATCAGAACAAACTGATTATTATAGAAATGGACAGAATGTAAAAAAAAGTTCCCGCTACAAAACGTAACGGGAACCATTCAAAAAAATACTAAAAGCTAAGTATGAAGATTTTTTTATATGTGTCCTAGCAAAATGCCTACCGAAACCGAACTTACATCAGGACCTTGGTTTGCTTTAAATATGCTGTTTGGAAAATAGCGTCCATAGAGAGTAAAATTATTATAACCAAACTGCACCTCGTATCCCATTCTAAATTGCTCCAAATTAAAATCGTCGCGCACTTTCTCTTTTGATGTTCCTCTTTCATTCCACTTTAGTTTTTGATGACAGCCAATGAGGTAACCAAAATTTGGACCGAAAGCCAATTTTACGCCGTCGTCTCCTCTTCCTATTTCAAAGTCAAGTAATACTGGAACTGTAAGATATTGGGTAACCAACTTGTTTTTCTTATAGTCCTTGGTAGAAATAGTAGTTGCTAGAGGTTTACTATCTGGTACAAGGTTTACATCTTTGCTAAATCTGTAGTTGTTAAAATCAATTCCTACGCCATATACAAACCGTACTTTACCTCTATATAGATTTATAGCTTGTTGTACTATATGCAATTGAAAATCAAGCGATTTACCTGTAATAATCTCCAAATCCTCTGAACCAGAAGGCATTTCCAATTTATTATCCGCATTTAACAAGTTATTCAAGCCTAATTGCATATTGAACCAATCTGTTTCCACTAGTGGTGGAGTGTTGTCTTCTTCAGGCTCACCTTCTTCAAAAACATTAAAATCTTCTTCCAATGCATAAACTTCATCTTCAGGAAAATCCTCTACCGTTTCTGCATTATCTTTGTTTATCAATTCAATCTTTTCAATGGTTTTTTCGACGATGCTGTCTTTGCCATCTTCAGAACGTTTTATTACTTCCTTTTCTTTGATGATTACTTTTACTTTTTTGCCTTCTATCACAATATCGTCTTTAGATGCTGTAGTATCTGCTTGTGCAATGCTTACAATGGAGCTAAGTATGGCTATAACAGATAGTGTAAATGGTATTAATTGTTTCATTTTTTTTATGCTTTAATGTTTAGTTTCTGATTTTATTAAAGGGCTGAACGCTAGCGATTGCTTGATATCCGCTTGTTTCAAACTCAATCTGCAACCCGGGTTTATTATTTTCAAATTGAGGCTTTACTTTAAGCTTAGGATTCTTAAACATTGCTATTATTTCATTGCTCTTAATCCTTATACGCTCCTTAGGTTCAGAAGTTACAAATGATTCTACTTTTTTAATAAATGGTATTTGCTTTGGCTCATTTATTCCGTTGTCTATGTTTGGTTTCGTAGTATTTGCAATAACGGGAACTATCGGCGTTAATTGATCTACTTCATCTTTTCGAGGTAGTTCTTGTGGATTATTATCCTCCTTTACAATAGGCTGATTATTTGGCTCCTCAACTATTGTTTTTGTAGGTAAATTCGTTTCAACCTGAGGAGAATCAAACTTATCCTGCTCTACCAAAAAGGGGAGGTCAATTTCATCTATCTCTGTAATTTGATTTTTCCCGGAAGGAAGATTTTCAATTCCTTTTGGTTGGACGGTTTCTTTTCTCGTTTCAACTTTTGTAGGTTGTACTGTTGTTAGTTCCGTGTTCTCCACTTTAGTTGGAACTGCTAGAAAAAACGCTGCAACCAAGCAGGCAGCAGCTGTAGCTAGCCACCATCCCATAGGTATAACTTTGGTGTCTTTTTTAAGCAATTTATGCTTATTCTCAAAAACCACATCAATGTCTGGCAATAGAATTGTAGCTTTAAATGCTTTCCACTCTTTAAAGAAAAATTCATCTGCTTCGATTTGCTCCATCGCTTGCATGGCTTCTTTATCAGGCAAATTGCCCTCGAGCATATCAAACATTACCAATTCATAATTTTCTTTATTTAATTTCATCTTCCTTCTGTTACAATGTCATAACTTCTAATCGCTGTATGTATTCCTTTATATACTTGCGAGCTCTAAAAATATTTACCTTTACTTGGCTTTCGTTCATTCCAGTTATATCACCAATGGTCTTATAATCATGTCCCTCAAAATCACGCAGCGTCAAAGCACTTCGCTGTTTTTCTGGTAACTCTTGCACCGCCTTGTTTACATACTCCATCATATTATTGTATTCGTGCGTATCTGCAGCTACGTGACCGGCATTTTCCAGTTCGGTAGTTTGCTTATTTTTACGAATAATATCAATCATATTATTATATGCTACTCTAAAAAGATAGGCTTTTGCTGTTTCCATTCTAACATCTTCCCTTCTTATCCAGAGCTTTTCAAACGTGTTTTGAACTATATTTTCTGCTTCAAATGAATCTCCCAAATTTTTCACAATAAATCGAAATATTCCATCGGAATAATTCTTCACACACTCATTGTACTCGTGGGTATCCATTCTTAGTTTCAGTGGTTATACGTGCCTTTTTCTTAAAAGTTACACAAAGTACCAAATTATTTTTCATTTGATATGGTCAAAACGACGTAGCCATTCAAAAATTAGTTCACCTTTGCACGTATGTCAGAATGGTACGAATCTTGGTTTGACAGCCCCTATTATCATCAGTTATACAAAGACCGAGATAATAGAGAAGCAGCCAGGTTTATTACTAATTTAGTTAAATACTTAGACCCTAAAGAAGATGCTACGTTTTTAGACTTGGCTTGTGGGAAAGGGCGTCACGCCATACACCTTAGTCAACTAGGTTTACAAACAGACGGTGCGGATTACAGCGAAAACAGTATTAAACACGCAAAAATGTTTGAAAGCGAAACATTACGGTTTTACGAGCACGATATGCGTAATCCATTGCCAAAAAACTACGATTATATTCTAAATCTGTTTACGAGTTTCGGTTATTTCAATTCGCAAGAAGAGCATTATTCTACTCTACAAAACATTTACAATGCTCTTTCCAGCGAGGGAACTTTTGTGTTTGATTTTCTAAATTTTAAATATGTTCATAACCATCTTATCCCACAGGAAACGGTAATTAAAGACGGCATATCCTTTAACATCACTCGAAGTATTAAAGACCAACGAATTACAAAAACCATATCCTTTAGTAATCAAAGTGGCGAATATGTTTTTACTGAAAAAGTAATGGCATTTACAAAGAAAGAACTGGAATCACTTTTTGAGAAATGTGGATTTACCATTTTTGCTACATTCGGAAATTATAGTTTGGAACCCTTTGATTTACACGCTTCTAAACGTATAATCTATATCCTAAAAAAATGATAGACCAGATAATAGCTTGGGATAAAGCACTCTTTATTCATATTCACAATGGGCTAGCATCACCTTATTTAGACACTTTTATGCTATTTATAAGAGAAGCAAAAACGTGGATTCCTTTATACTTGCTCTTTGCCTTTTTAGCTATAAAAAAATATAAGCTGAACGGGCTTTATTTTATCTTATTAACTGCTGTTGTTGTAATCCTAAGCGATCGATTTTCTGCAGGTTTTATGAAACCATTTTTTGAGCGACTTCGTCCTTGTCATAATCCTGAATTTTTAGCAGAAGGCTTTATACGCAACTTGTTAAACTGTGGTGGACTATATGGTTTTATATCTAGCCACGCCACCAATCATTTTGGATTAGCAGTCTTATTTACGTGGTTTTTTAAGCAGATACAGTCGCATTCATTTACCAATTGGGTTTTCTATCTATGGGCAGGATTAATATCATTTGCTCAGGTTTATGTAGGCAAACACTACCCTGCAGACGTTTTAGTTGGAGCAATTTTTGGAATCCTTATCGGTTTTTTAATCCTAAAAATATATATTCGGTTTTTACCTGTCGATAAACAGATTACCAAAGTACATTAAACCTTAGACATCAAATCTTACAAAACGTGTTTCAAGAGAAAGCTCTAGCTATATTAAAATCGGGACAAAATGTATTTCTGACCGGAAGTGCCGGTACCGGAAAAACATACACGCTTAATGCTTACATAAAATGGTTACAAGAGCACAACGTACCTGTTGCAATAACTGCCTCTACAGGTATTGCTGCCACCCATATGAATGGTACAACCATACACGCGTGGAGCGGCATTGGCATAAAAGATGAAATAAACGTGAGCTACTTGCAATCTTTGCGAAGCAAGCAATACTTGATGCGTAACATTGAAAAAACGCACATTCTAATAATCGATGAAATATCCATGTTGCACAAAAATCAGTTGGATATGATAAATCAGGTGTTGAAATACTTGCGAAATACCGCAAAACCTTTTGGGGGAATGCAAGTGGTATTTGCTGGTGATTTTTTTCAGTTACCTCCCGTTTCAAAAGAACAAGAAGCCGCCAAAGACAAGTTTGCTTTTATGAGTAAAGCCTGGGTAGAAGCGGCTCCAGTGGTTTGTTATTTAACAGAACAATACCGACAAACCAAAAATGAACTAAACGTAATTTTAAACCAAATAAGAAGCGGCGAAGTAGACGAAAACGCTGTGCAGCTCTTACAAGAAACGCGATATAATGAACATACGATAGAGCCAACAAAACTTTATTCGCACAATGCGGATGTAGACGCTATGAATGAGCAAGAATTGGCAAAGATAGACGAGGTAGAAGAGGTATTCTTTGCCAAGAAAAAAGGAAATCCCAAGTTGATGGAAACATTTGTAAAGTCGCTGATAGTGCCAGAAAAATTAGTGCTAAAAAAAGGTTCGAAAGTGATGTTTCTAAAAAATGATCACGACAGAGGGATAATGAATGGTACACTTGGAGTGGTGGTAGACTTTGAAAAAGATGATGAAGGAGATTTATTTCCACTTGTGCAACTTATTGATAAAAGAAAAGTACTTGCTACACCAGAAATGTGGACCATTAACAATGAAAAAGGAAGTCCTATTGTACAGTTTGAGCAAGTTCCGCTTCGACTGGCGTGGGCCATTACGGTGCACAAAAGCCAAGGAATGACATTGGATGCCGCGGAAATAGACTTGAGTAAAACCTTTGAAGCCGGACAAGGCTATGTAGCCCTTTCCCGTTTAAAATCGTTGGATGGATTAAAACTACTTGGCATTAACCGAATGGCCATTGTAGTAGATACACTTGCAAGTAAGGCGGACGCTCGGTTCCAAGAATTGAGCCAAGAAGCAGACAACCAAACAGAAGAAGAACTGAAAAAAGAATGGGAACTCCATATAAATCGTAGAGGAGGAACTACCGATGAGCGAGAACTCAGAAAGATAAAATCTAAAAAAGCAAGTAAGGAAAAGAAGCAAAACACCTACGAACAAACCATAGAGCTTATTGAAAAAGGACATACCATTAAAAAAATAGCCAATATTAGAGGTTTAAGCATTGGCACAGTGCAAGGACATATACAAAAAATAGCAGAGCTGTATCCTAAGGTAAACATACAGACATATAAGCCGGACGAAGCTATATTTGAAAAGGTAGAAAAAGCCTACTTACAGGCAAAAGAATCGGCTACTCCAGAAGATTATAGTGAAGAAGGCCACCTCAAATCATCCATCATTTTTGAAGCGCTAAACAAAGAAATTGGCTACGGTGAAATAAAATTAGCATTTGCGTTTATAGAAAAGTAGGCAAAACTTCATTTTTAAATTTTAGCTTTACCGAGGTATATTTTGTAGATCGAGCTGGCCACTGATTGTTAAGCTAAGTACATTTTTT
>JBEAPG010000070.1:0-7383 GCA_041164545.1 Bacteroidota bacterium | reverse complement strand
CTAACGTGTTAAAGCGCGAAGATATTAGGATAGTAGAGCGCAGTATATTTCAAACATTGGATGCCTATTCTGCTCCTCGGCTTGTTGAATATTACGACGACAACCCTTGCGAAGTGCGCTACTATCCATCAAGAGCATACGCATTAGAAGATGATATGGAAATGAATGCAGAAACCACCACCATGTTTAAGGAAGCAAAAAAGTACAAGGTGACAATTGAGGCAAAATATAATGTGGATGAATATGAAATACTAATTTTGTCTGCCAAAGAATCTGAGGGATTAAAAACGTGGTTGCTTGCCAATGGATATCAAATTCCTGAAAAGGCAGAACACGTATTAGAGCCGTATATAAAAAGTAATCTTAAGTTTTTTGTGGTGAAAGTGAATTTAGAAAAGTACAATCCACAAGCCAACGGAGGCTATCTCCGTCCGTTGCAGATTACCGTAAACTCGGACAAGTTTATGCTTCCTATTCGCTTGGGTATGGCAAATTCCAAAGGAGAGCAAGATATGTTGGTTTATGCGTTTAGCAAAAAAGGTAGGGTAGAATGCACCAATTACAGAACGGTGGAAATGCCTACAGGAAACCTCATTCCAACCTTTGTAAAAAACAATTTTGGCAATTTTTATACAGACGTTTTCAGAAACAAGCACAGTAGAGAAGGTAGAAATGCGATTATGCTGGAGTATGCTTGGAATGTGACACCGAGTTGGGGCGGAATGAAATGTGATCCTTGCGTCGGAAACCCACCTTATTTTACAGACTTAACGCAGGCAGGAGTTAGTTGGGCAAATTCGGGTAATCAATCCGTATATTTTACTCGTTTACACGTTCGATATACGCTGGATAAGTTTCCAGAAGATTTGTTTTTTCAGGAAACACCAAACCAATCCAATTATCAAGCAAGGTACGTTATTAATCACCCGGCAAATGGAAACTTATCTTGTGACGAAGGAAAAAAGTACATTGTAAAACTTCGCCAGCGCAGAAAGAAAGAACTGGCAGAGTTAGCAGAACTTGCTCAGTGGGATACCTACGAATTTTATGATTATATAGCTAATGGCACGGATAAAATTATTGGCGTAGAAGAAAAATCAGAAAGAAACAGTATTCCTTTTATTGATTTTGGCAATTCAAATAAAAATGGAGGACCTTCAAAGATTCTTTTAGTATTGTTTCTTAGTTTGTTAGGCCTATTCGGTATTATACAACTTAGGCAACAGTACAATTCAAAGGCATAAAGCGGGTTGAATTTACCCAGGTGAAAGTAGAAGACCCTACAGAGGTAGGGTCTTTTTGTTTTATTTGCACTATTCGATGATTTCAACTCCTAAGTGGCTCAAAATAATATGCTATCTAAGCATTTTAGGTTCTTCATACCTTATCTCATTAAATTTTTCATCCTATACAAATGCTAATGAAGTGGACAACATGAGAACGGAAATAATGCGAGAGATTGAAATCCGATTTTCTACTGCTTTAGCTACAGCATCAGCCGATGAGAAAGAAGAGATGATTGCCTCATTTAATGCAGATTTGGATCAAAACTTAACAGTTCCAAAGTATAAAAGGCAAAGTTTGTTTCGCATAGTTGGAAATTTCATTACACTTTTCGGGGCATTGCTAATGATTCGCTTAAGAAAAATGGGGTATCATCTGTACGTTGCTGGCACCTTGTTTCTTGTATTTACAGGTTTTTCATCAATGGGCTTCGGACTAATGGGTTGGACATTCAATCTATTTTACATTCTTGTTGGGTTAGTGTTTTCATTATTTTACACGCGTTATCGCTCTATTTTAACATTGTAAAATCCGATATGAATAAAGCTCAAATTATTGATGGAATACAATATATAAGAACGCTCAGTCTTTATCGCTTTATAAATGCAGCTAAAATTTTATTGAGCTATTATGTAAGTAAATGGACTAAAAAAAACTACCACAGAGGCAACCCCATTGCTATTTCGATAGAACCTACAACTTCTTGCAACCTTCGTTGCCCAGAATGTCCGAGTGGTTTGCGCTCTTTTTCAAGACCAATAGGTATGCTCGAGCCGGAAATGAATAAAAGCATAATCGACCAACTTCATAAAGAGCTAACCTATATTACATATTACTTTCAAGGAGAGCCCTATCTCAACACCCATTTTACTGATATGGTAAGATATGCCACCGAGCACAATATATACACTGCCACAAGTACCAATGCACATTACCTAACGGACGAAAATTGCAAGAAAACCATTGATAGTGGTTTAAGTAGATTAATTATTTCAATAGATGGAGTGAAGCAGGAAAGCTATGGTAAATATAGAATTGGGGGCAGTTTAGATAAAGTGATAGAAGGCACCAAAAACATGGTGAAATGGAAGAAAGAAACAGGCAGTAAAACTCCTTTTATTATGTGGCAGTTTATTGTTTTTGGACATAATGAAGGAGAAATAAAAGAAATTCAGCAGTTGGCTAAAGAAGTAGGGGTAGATTATTTAGCACTAAAAACTGCTCAAATTTACAATTTTGAAGAGGGTAGCGATTTGCTGCCAAAAAATCCAAAATATGCTCGTTATGTAAAAGACGGATTGGCGTACAAAATTAAAAGTGGGTTACTAAATCATTGTTGGCGTATGTGGCATGCATGTGTAATTACCTGGGATGGAAGAATTGTACCTTGCTGTTTTGATAAAGATGGGGAGTATAACTTAGGAGAGCTAAGCGACTTTAGTTTTAAGCAGATTTGGAGAAGCGAAGGTTACGAAAGGTTCCGAAAACTGATTTTGAAGTCGAGAAAAAATATTGACATATGTAAAAACTGCTCGGAAGGTACTAAGGTTTGGAGCTAAAAATTTTAAAATAATTTTTGAGATTACTCAAATTGCATTAATATTGCTTAGTTCAAAAAGGCTTTTGATATTATGAATAGACACTTACTAACTTTTTTAGTTGCATTATTTTTGCTCTCACCATTTGCTAATGCACAGTCGTATAACAAGAAATACGGTTTCGAGATAAATGGTGGGTTAAGAGAATACCACGGAGATTTAGGATCCGCATTATACCTACAGCAAGCGCCAAACTACCAAGCGGCAGGTATCGCCTTTGGAATGTATATCAACCCATCTTTTGATGCAAATATATATGGAGCAGTAGGAGATTTAGGTTTTTACAAACCAACCTATGACGAAGTTGCTGCAGCTTCTTACAGACAAGGATTTAGAGCGCATATTACCGAATTAAACTTAGGAGTTACCTTCAAATTTGCAAACGGAAACATTATTTCTGAGGATGCGCGTTTTAAACCTTTTTTACGCGCAGGTTTGGGTGGCATACAAGCTATTTCATTGCTTTCGCATAATAAGGTAGGCTATTCTAGAAGTAGAACCTGGTACTCATCAAACGTAAATGGTGGAGTAGGTGTAAAAATTGGTTTAACCGACGCACTTGATTTAGTAATCAGCGAACAATACAATTATAGTTTCGATGATAATTACGATGGAGCTCCATTTACTTTAGCAGGTGCTATTTTAAATGATGCAGAAGAAGGAAACAAACCATTACACGACATTTATGCATATCATAACATTGGTATAGTATTCAATTTTGGAAGTACTGGAAACAGTGGATATAAAATTAAAGATTCTGATGGTGATGGTGTATCTGACAAGTTTGATCTATGTCCTAAGACTCCAGCTGGATACCAAGTGGATGATGATGGATGTCCATTGGATGATGACAAAGACGGCGTGATAAATGAAGAAGACAAATGCCCTAAATTAGCAGGTTTGCCAGAATTTGGGGGTTGCCCAGAATTAAAAGCAGATTTAATCGATCTTTTTAATGCAGCAGCAAAAGGTATTTATTTCGAAACTGCACAAGATGTAATTAAAACGGAGTCATTTGTAATACTAGATTCTTTAGTAACTATCTTAAATGCAAATCCAAACTTACGTGTTCAAATAGAAGGACATACAGATAACCAAGGAGATGCGGATGCAAATATTGATTTGTCTCAAAAAAGAGCTAATGCTTTAAAACGCTACTTAGTAGAAAAAGGAATTGGTACAGCAAGACTTACCCCAGTTGGATATGGAGAAACCAAGCCAATTGCTGATAACGAAACTCCAGAAGGAAGAGCTTTGAACAGAAGAGTTAATTTTGTTCTATCCTATTATTAATACCTCAAACTAAAAGCTAAGTTGAGAAAGGGAGCATTTATGCTCCCTTTTTTATTTTTACATGATGGAAATGCTATTCAACATATTATTAGGCTTAGGACTGAGCTCGGCAGTAGGCTTTAGAGTCTTTGTTCCAGCTCTTATTACATCTTTAGCAGCCTATTTTGGCAAAATAGAATTGGCCGAGTCAATGCAATGGATGGGAAGCTTACCTGCCATTGTAACGTTTGGAGTAGCCACAGTAGCAGAAATTGTGGCATATTATATACCGTTTGTAGACAACTTATTAGATACCATTTCGGTACCTGCTGCTGCTATTTGTGGCAGTTTATTAATGGGTTCTACGATTATAGAAATGGACCCGTTGATTAAATAGCCTATTTCTATAATTGCAGGAGGTGGCTTAGCTACTTCTATACAAGGAGGCACATCACTTATAAGGTTAATGAGTAGCGGCTTAACCGCTGGGGTTGGAAATCCTGTTATTTCTACTGCGGAGGCTGGGTTTGCTGGCCTAATAAGTCTCTTGAGTATATTCTAACCAATAGCAGCAGGAGTATTATAGTTTATCTTATTTACCGTATTGTAAGACGACGATGGATTAAAGATCGAGGATGAATTAATCTTCGTCCTCCAAATCTTCGTCTAAATCTTCATCTACGTCCTCGTCTAAATCTTCAATTTCATCAATTTCGTCGTCATCGTCTACTGGTACAATGTCATCTGCCACAACATCGTCATCATCTTCTTCGTCATCATCTTTGGCTAAAAACCTTCGATAATAATCTTCGTTTTCCATCTTCACCAAATAGAGCGTGTCGTCTATTTCAATTTCCAGCGCACGAATAGTTCCACCGCCCGCTTTCGGAAAATTTATTAGTTCGTCATCTTCAACCCCTCTTGGGTATTCTTTTGATATTGCGTTTAGTACGTCTTTGTTTGCGTTTTTAAATGAGGTAATAATCCGTTTCATTTCTTCAACATTAATACAAATATGAAATGAAAAAAGAACACAAATTCAAATTAATTTTAATAGTGTGCTGATTTCTGCTCAGTATAGCGTTTTTATAAGCAGTTTATTGTCCTACTTTTTGGTTTATAGTTTTCATAAGACAGTCAGTTCGATAAACTACTTGCTTGTTTTGGTAAGATTTCGTCTTATTTCCAAACTTATTTCTACAATTAAAGTTTATTAAATTGAACTAATTGCATCTTTGCAGCAGAACAATGAAATATTGGGAAATATTAAAAAACAAATGGGGTATAGAGTCGGATAGGCGTATGATTTGGATTTTTATAATTTTTGCCATTACGGGTAGTTCTATTGTTTTTGTGCGCAAGCCAATTCAAATCTGGCTTTTCAACGAAGAGCATTTTTGGTCACTGGATTGGTACAAAATGATTGTTATCACCCTACTAGTATATGTAGTTTATCAGATACACCTTATTGTTATAGGAACTGTTTTAGGAGAACACTCATTTTTCAAGCAATTTCTATTAAAAATGAATAAGCGTTTAATTCCAAGTAAAAAATGAAATACGATAAAAGTGATATTTTAAAAGCGTTAAGTTACGTAGATGACCCAGATTTGCGCAAAGACTTGGTAACGCTTAATATGATTCAAAAACTTGAATTATATGCCTCAGAAGTAAGTTTTGATCTTGTGCTTACTACACCAGCCTGTCCGCTTAAGGAGAGCATTGCAAATGCTTGCCGCACGGCTATCGCAACTATGGTAGACAAGAATTTAAAAGTAAACATAAACATTACCTCTAACACACAGGTGAGCAGAGGAAATAATGAAGTACTTGCTGGCATTAAAAATATAATAGCCGTGGCATCTGGCAAAGGCGGAGTAGGTAAAAGCACAGTTGCGGTTAATCTTGCAAAAACGCTTCAGAGTGCTGGCGCAAAAGTGGGCATTCTAGATGCGGATATTCACGGGCCTTCTATTCCTGTTTTATTAGGTACAGCAGATCAAAAACCAGCAATGGATGGCCAAAAAATGGTTCCGATAGATGCCAATGGAATTCAAACCATGAGCATTGGTTACTTGGTAGACGCCAAGCAAGCATTGGTATGGAGAGGCCCAATGTTAAGCAAAGCGATTTCACAATTTTGTACAGACGTAGCTTGGGATGCTCTAGACTACCTTCTGGTAGATTTACCTCCAGGAACCGGAGATGCACACTTAAGCATAGTGCAGCAAATACCGCTTAGTGGCGTATTAATAGTTACCACACCAGAAGATGTGGCTGTGGCTGACACACGCAAGGCTATAGATATGTTTAAAAATCCGAATATCAATCAGAATATATTGGGTGTCGTAGAAAATATGAGCTATTTTCAACCTTTGCAAGATGGAGAAAAGTATTTCATCTTTGGAAAAGAAGGTGGCAAACAACTTTGTGAAGAGAATGACTTGGAGCTTCTTGGAGAATTGCCAATTTTAGAAAAGAAGGATTTTTCAAATCAGATGGAACACTATCGCAATGTCGCTGGTGTAATTGTTCAAAAACTCGCCGTAATTGCCGCAAATCGTTAAAAATAGCCTAATTTCGAACCCAATAAATGGATAGTCAAGAAAGTATTGTTCAAAAAGCCTTAGAAAGCATTCGTCCCTTTTTACAAAAAGACGGAGGTGACGTAGAGTTGGTAGGAATTGAAGATACCAAGGTGATGATAAAACTTCTTGGAGCTTGTAGAACTTGCAGTATTAGTCATATTACAATGAAAGCTGGAGTAGAGGAAAGCATAAAAAAGGCATTGCCATCTATAACTTCCGTAGTCGCCGTTAATTAATCTTTCGTTTCAATATGAAACGATTACCCCGCTTTATTTTTTTCGTAAATTTTATAAATACTTTCAGTATATGGGTTGCATTAGGCTCGTTTATTACGTTCTACTTTTTTAGCTTGAGTTTAGGTCCGACTCCGAATGTAGTAGCTGGTGTTATTTTGTCTCTTTCTATTTGGGTAATATACACGCTCGATCATCTGTTAGATAGTTTTTCTATTCAAGGATTAAACACTTCTTTAAGACACACAGAACATAGTAAATATAGCAGGTTACTAATGACCGTGTGTTGTATTATTTCTATAGTCATAGTGTACTTAGTGTTTTATAGACTAGAGAAGAAGTTTTTCAACCATGGTTGGACGTTGCTTGGGTTAACGATTATACACTTTCTATTCAATTTTATGGCAC
>JBEAPG010000069.1:0-7428 GCA_041164545.1 Bacteroidota bacterium | reverse complement strand
GTATTAAGATACAGTCCAAGAATACTTACTCCAATTATACCTGTAACTGCACAAAATACACCCGCTTCTAAAATTGACATTCGTTCTTGGGCAATAGGTCTATTTGCAGTTCTGGTCATTAATTTATCAAAGTCTTTTTCTATAATTTGATTAATTCCGTTTGACGAAGCAACGACTAAAAATCCGCCAATAATTAGTGCAGTTAAATTTACGTAATCTATTACTCCGATAGAACCTAGTAAAAAACCTAATACAGAAGATAAGACTACGGTAAATGTCAACCTAAATTTTATAAGTTGATTGTAGTCCTGAAGTTTTGCCTTCCAAGAAATAGTGTTGCTATGTATAGTGACTGTTTTCAACGTTTATGCAATACTTTTTTTGTATTTTAATAAAGAGGCGCAAATATAGAATTGTAATACGAAAACTCCTGCAGCCAATGTTATATGGAATAGTTTTGAAAAGGATTGAAAATTGGTCAATACTAATACGCTTCCGAACACAATTTGCGCAATTATTATAACCACTAGCCAAAAAGACATTCGCTCAATAGAATTGTACTCTCCTTTTGCTTTTTTCAATATAAGCCATTGATAGCCAGCTACTATTATACTTAAAACGGCCAAAATTCGGTGGATTACAAAGGAGGTACCCAACGCATTTGCTTGTTCAAAGTTAAGCTGACCACTTAATCTAGAGGACTCATACACTTCACGAACTTGTGTTCCTGCAATCGTTTGAAGAATAATTAAAAGCAATGTTCCTAAAGAAACGATGATCATTGAATTAGTAGGTCTTGTGCTTAATCCATCTTCCTTCAGTTTAAAACGTGCTATTATAAAAAATGATATAGCTGCAAATGCAGCTAAAAAGTGAGCAGTAACTAGTCCAGAAACCAGATTTGTATTTACAACAACAGCGCCAAGCAAGGCATTTACAAAAACTGCTATATATCCCAATAACGTATAAATAAATACAGCGGGTTTCTGTTTTAGGTATGTGAATGATAGCGCCAAAGTTACAAAAACTACCAAGCCTGAAAGGGCTCCCCACAATCTATTAATATATTCTACGTATGCTTTTACAACATTAAACTCATGTGTTTCTTGAATTTGAGGTTCATCCAAAAGTTGTTTTGCTTTTTGTTTAAATCCAGCAAATGTTAATACTTTAGCAAACCGCACTGTTTTTTCGATGCGTTGTTTTTGGAAATAGGATTCATAATCTTGAGGCAGTGCATCTGCGCTTGTAGGCGGAATGTACTCTCCAAAACATTTTGGCCAATCAGGACAACCCATACCACTTCCCGTACTTCTTACAAGTCCTCCTAAAAAGAACAACATAAAGATAAAGAAAATGGAAAGAAAGTTAAATCGTTTATACATTAGTAAATCTTAGACTGAGCTTATTTCAATGGGAAAATTATTATTCAACCTCAAGTCGCTATAATTATTTGTAAGAAAAAAGCCAAATGAATTTCATTTGGCTTTTTATTATTTCTAAGCAGTTCTTGGATTAAACCACCGTTTTAATATTGTCCAGAAATGGAGTACATTTTCTTTTTCTGGTGTTTCTTTTTCATCTGGACCAGCAGAACCTGAAGTTTCAAATAATTCTACTTCTTGTCCTTCATCAGGAATATTTTGCATAATGAAATCTTCATCATGATCAGGTTTACTGTAGTCATATGCCCATCTGTAAACCGTTGGTATTTCACCAGGCCAATTGCCGTGAATTCTTTCTTCAGGTGTAGTCCATTCTAAAGTATTTGCTTGCCAAGGGTTAGCTCCGGCTTTTTTGCCATAGAATATACTGCTAAAGAAATTGTAAAGGAATATCAATTGCGCTATTCCACCTACAATAGCTGCAAGCGTCATTAGAACATTTACATCAAACCATACACCATATTCAGGAAGTAGAGTAAATGCGTAATATCTACGAGGTACACCTGCTAATCCCATAAAGTGCATAGGAAAGAATACTAGATATGCAGAAATAAATGTCAACCAGAAATGGATATAACCTAAAGGCTTATTCATAAGTCTACCAAACATTTTTGGGAACCAGTGATATATACCAGCCAACATACCAAAGATTGCAGCACAACCCATAACGATATGGAAGTGAGCTACAACAAAATAAGTGTCGTGTAGTTGAATATCTAAAGCTGCATTTCCTAAGAAAATACCAGTTAAACCACCAGAAATGAAGAATGAAACAAGACCAATAGCGAACAACATACCATTGGTAAATCGAATGTTACCTCTCCATAATGTCGCTAAATAATTAAAGGTTTTAACTGCTGAAGGTACTGCAATAATCAAGGTAGTAATCAAGAATACAGCCCCAAGCAACGGATTCATCCCAGTAATAAACATATGATGTCCCCATACTATAAATGATAAGAATGCGATTCCTAATAAAGAGATAACCATTGCTGTATAACCAAATATTGGTTTACGTGCATTTACAGCAATAACCTCAGAAGTTATTCCCAATGCTGGCATGATAATGATATACACCTCTGGGTGTCCTAGGAACCAGAACAAATGCTGGAATAAAACCGGACTACCACCAGTATGCTCCAAAGCACCCGCAGACCCTAAGTAAATATCTGAAAGATAAAAACTCGTTCCAAAGCCTCTATCAAAAAGTAATAATAAACCTCCTCCTAATAATACAGGGAATGACAATAGACCTAAAACTGCAGTTAAGAATAATGCCCAAACTGTAAGTGGCAATCGCGTCATCGACATACCTTTAGTTCTCATATTTAGAACGGTAGATATGTAGTTGATACCACCAAGAAGAGAAGAAGCGATGAATAACACAATTGCCACTAACCAGAGCGTCATACCCATACCAGAACCAGGCATTGCTTTAGGCAAAGCACTTAATGGAGGATAAATTGTCCATCCACCAGAAGCTGGTCCTGTTTCTACAAATAGTGAAGATAATAGTACTACACTTGATAAGAAGAAAAACCAATATGAAAGCATATTCATAAATGGAGAAGCCATATCTCGTGCTCCACATTGTAATGGTAATAATAAGTTAGCGAATGTTCCACTTAATCCTGCTGTTAATACATAGAATACCATAATAGTACCGTGCATGGTAACTAATGCCATGTAATAACCTGCATCTAATTTACCATCTGGAGCCCATTTGCTGCCAAATAGCCATTCTAAGATAGGGAAACTTGTATCTGGATAAGCAAGTTGTAATCTAAATAGAATAGACATTGCCATACCAATAACTCCCATAACAATACCCGTAATTAAAAATTGCTTGGATATCATTTTATGGTCCATACTAAAGACATACTTAGACAAGAATGTCTCTTTGTGGTGGTGTTCTGCGTGTGCTGCTGTACTCATATTTTTTTGTATCTTTCTAGTTCTTTTTAATTTTGGGCAATTGATTGTTGAGTTGCTGTTGAATCGGCTGCAGGAGCAGCTTCTTCAGCAGGTGTTGCTTTTTTAACAAATAATCCTGCTTGTTCGTTTATCCATTTTGCGTAAGATTTTTCGTCTTCCACTATAACCTTCATCTTCATATTGAAATGCGCGTTTCCACATATTTTATTACATACAAGGTAGTAGTCGAAATTTGGGTCATTTTTGATTGCTTGCATCTCAGAAGTAGAAATGGTAGGAGTAAAGGTGAACTCTGTTGGTAAACCTGGTACAACGTTCATTTGTGTTCTGAAATAAGGCAGATATGCTGAGTGAATTACATCTCTAGCTCTGAACTTAAGTGTAACAGGCTTTCCTTTTACAAAATGTAATTCTTGCACTACTAAGTCATCATCGCCCGTTCCATCAAACATGCTTCCTTGCTCTGTAGCCAAAGCAAGTTTCAATCTTTCGATCTGCGTTTTTCTTGCTCGGATGGTTAATTCTAAATCGTTTTTAACATCTCCTGAAGTATAAGAAGCTATTTTCTTTAAATGTTCTGCTCTCTCATCTCCAACTAAGCCACCTAAGGTTGATTTTAGTTTTGCTTCCTCAATCGGCAGTATAGAGTCAATTTTTAGTTGCATTGCAGTTATATCTGCTTCAAGTTCTTCAATTAATGCGGTTGCATGTTCTCTGTTTGCAACGCCAAGGGGATTTACTCCATTGATAAGATTGTAGTTTGCTTTTCCTAACTTTCCGTTCTCACCTGCATAACGTGCATTCCAACCAAATTGATAAGCAAATACTTCTATTACGGTCGCATCTTTATTTGTGTCAGATCTTAAGATTTTATTCCAAGTCTTAAAACCTCCAGAAACCAATGCTGCAAGTACAATAGCTGGAATGATAGTCCAAACATACTCTAAGTTATTGTTGTGAGGATAGTAAAATGCTTTTCGACCTGGTTGTTGTCTGTATTTGAATGAGAAAAAGAACAATAAAAACTGTGTAATAAAAAAGATAGGCAAAGTAGCCATCCAAGTCCATTTCATCATTTTGTCTAGTTCAACACCGTGTTCAGAAGCTGATACTGGAAGTAATAATTTACCGTGAATCTGGTACTCATATATAACTAAAGCGAAAAATAGAAACACAAAAACGAGCATCATAAATGCATTGACGTTATTCCAATTAACAATTTGTCTTCCTGTAATATTAGAAACCAATTCAAGAATTCCGAATATGAGCACAATTATGGCAAATACCAATATTACCATAAAAACTAATACCCAATTTACATTATTAAATACGGACTCATCAACTGGCGCATCTGCAGCAGCGGTTGTTTCTGCGGCAGCAGGAGCGTCACCGTCTCCACCGTTGTCAATCCACATCAATAACGAAGTTATTTGATCATCACTTAGATTCTCAAATAAGTTCATTGCTTGACCATTGTACTCATTGTAAATCTTGTTCGCTCTTTCGTCTCCTGACTTAATCAGCTTTTGATTATTTTTAATCCAAGCAATAAGCCAAGTATAATCTTCGCCGTACTTGTCTACTACGCCACCCAAAGCAGGTCCAACTACCTTGCCGTTAAGCGCGTGACAAGAAGCACAATTCGCTGCAAACAAGGTACTACCTTCTTCAATGCGCGCGTCTGTTCCATCTTGACCATTGATTTGACGTGTTAGGTTGCTTTTGAACGCAAAAGACAGATTAAATACGAATAATCCGATGGCAAGAAAGAGCCATTTGGTTAGGTTTTTTGGTTTATAAGTCATTGATATAATCAATTATGATATAGGTCTAAAAATTTTGTGGGCAAAAATACCTTGAAATTTATTTTTACCTAACTGAGTTTTACCAAATAATTCACATTTAATAATTTTCTATTTTTTTAGACCGACTATAAATAGAACTGATAATCAAACAAAAAGAGGGACTAAATCCCTCTTTCTGAAACCAAAAACTAAAACTGAAATATTGCTATTGTTAGTGCTATGTTTTTACATAGATAACAATACTAGAACCGATGTACTCAAAATAAATTGCGTTAGATCTGTCATTGTGTTGTCACAAGAATATTTAATGCTTATTGGCTAGCGATGAGTAGCAATTTACATAGTCCGAAAGTAGAATAGGCGAGTCAAATTTTTTAAGTTGAATGGGTATCTGTGCCTCTAGTTTTACTCTGTTTTGCTGCTCTATTAACATTACTAACGATTTAGCTATTTCTTTGGTATCCAAAGGATTAAAGTAGATTGCAGCATTACCGCCCACTTCTGGCATGCTACTAATGTTTGAAGTGGCTACTGTTTTGCCGTGTGCAAATGCTTCTAATATTGGAATTCCGAAACCTTCAAAAAGAGAGGGATAAACACAGAATAAAGCGTTACTGTAAAGTTGATGAATATCGCCAGTAGATGGGTTCTGTTTTAATATGATAAATGGATCATTTTTAGTTAAACTTTGTACTTCATCATACGTTTCTCCATATTTCCCTGCTATAATTAAAGGGTAGACTTTATGTTCTAATGACTGATATGCCGTGATCAGTCTAATCAAGTTTTTTCTTTTGTTAAAACTACTTATACACAAAATGTATGGGTCTTTCTTGCTTATTCCCAATGATGGAATAGCTGGAATACTTAGGGGGATAATTCTAATTTTATTTTCGGAAGTTTTGAAGTAGAACATTAAATCTTCCTTTGTTTGTGCACTGGGAACAACAATTAAGTCGGCTACTTTTTGGGCATAAGCTAATTTCAATTTATAAATCTGTCGATCTATCCAATTGTAATTTTTGGGATATCGTAGATTAATAAGATCGTGTATCGTTACCATTGTTTTTACCCCAGTTTTGTGAATACCAAAGGGTAGTTCATTACTCAAGCCATGATAAATGTCTATTTTGTTTGCCGTCAGGTACTTGTTTACGCCCCAAATACGCCATAGCCATCCGAATTTTTTCCAGCCATATTCCGGCTGAACTATCCTGAAATGCTCATCTGAAATATCCCCTGAGGGAGAAAATAAAGTGTAGTTCAAATAATCAATACTTGAACTATGCAATCCATTAACTAACCAACGAGCGTAATTTCCTAATCCAGTTTGATTATTAAAATACCGTTTCGCGTCAAACCCAATGTTTATTGGTTGTTTCTTATCATTGGACACGTCTTTCAAAATTTATACAGGAACTTGAAAATCTCGAAGTACATCATTTAACGACGTTTTTTTGTCCGTAGATTCTTTTCGTGTACCTATAATTAGCGCACAGTTCACGTGATATGTGCCCGATGGAAAACTCTTAGGAATACTGCCAGGTATTACCACACTTCTAGCTGGTACTCTACCTCTGTATTCCTTGGGCTCGGCACCAGAAACATCTATGATTTTTGTGCTTTGCGTAAGCGTAACACCTGCACCAATGACAGCTTCACTTTCTACGTGTACACCTTCAACAATTATACATCTACTACCGATAAAGCAATTGTCTTCTATAATTACCGGTGCTGCTTGAACTGGTTCAAGTACACCGCCTAGACCAACTCCACCGCTTAAATGTACATTTTTACCTACCTGCGCACAGCTTCCAACTGTTGCCCATGTATCTACCATGGTACCTGAATCTACATAAGCACCAATATTTACATAGCTCGGCATCATTACAACACCTGACGCTAAGAACGATCCGTATCTAGCGATTGCGTGAGGAACAACACGAACTCCTCTTGAAGCATAATCACGCTTCAGTTCCATCTTATCATAAAATTCAAAAGGGCCAACTTCTATGGTCTCCATTTTTTGAATAGGGAAATACAGAATGACTGCTTTTTTTACCCAATCATTTACAGCCCATCCATTATCAGTTGGTTCAGCACAACGCAATTGTCCCGTATCAATTAGGTGAATAATTTCTCTAATTGCTGCCTGAGTATCTTGTTCGTTTAGTAATTCTCGGTTATCCCAAGCTTCGTTTATAGTTTTTTGTAAATGAATCATTTCAAATTTTTATGTTTGC
>JBEAPG010000068.1:0-7482 GCA_041164545.1 Bacteroidota bacterium | reverse complement strand
CCGGAACCTAATTTTTCTTTGGTCTATCTAAACCGAAAAGGAGCAACTTTTAATAAAGAAGAAATGGGAAGAGACAACAGTCCATTCAATTGGTTTATTAAGGAGCAAAAAGGGCAGTATGTTGTTTGCAATCAACAGTTTAAATCCAATTTTGAACATGATCAAAAAGCGTTTCTATCCAAATTAGAAATTGCTTTTGAAGATGACCAATTTATACTTTATAAGGTAAATGGATATTGAGTTTTTACGAGAATATTGTTTACAAAAAGCAGAGGTAACAGAAGGCACTCCTTTTGGGCCTGATGTTTTAGTTTTGAAGGTATGCAATAAAATGTTTTGTTTGTTTAGCATAGATAATTTCACTAGTATAAATCTGAAATGCGAGCCAAACAAAACCATTGAACTTCGAGAGAGGTACGCAGGAATCCGTCCAGGCTATCATATGCATAAAAAGCTTTGGAACACTATTGATTTCGGAATGGATGTAGATGACAAACTAGTCCTTGATCTGGTGGATCATTCTTATAATGAAGTAGTTGCCACTTTACCAAAGAAAGATCAAATTCGTATAAAGGAATGACTATTTTACCCTCTTTGGATATAGAAATAGCGGGTCAAAATTTTCAATTGCTGCCAGACAAAGCACTATTTTGGTATGAGCAAGAGGCGCTTCTATTGGCTGACGTTCATGCTGGTAAAGCAAGCCATTTTAGAAAACACGGCATCCCTCTCTCTACCGATTATTTGCTCAATGATTTAAATAAAATTGAAGTTCTGCTTGACTACACCAAAGCAGAAAAGCTTTGGATTTTAGGAGATCTTTTTCATAGTAGTAGTAACATCGAAAACCAATTTGTAGAAGAATGGGTAAGTCAACTTGGTGCAGAAACTGAACTTATATTAGGTAATCACGACGTTTATTCTGCATCCGAAACCAACATTAAATGCAAACCGCCTTACAAACTCGATTCTATTTTATTAAGTCATGAACCTGTTGATTCTGAGTATTTTAATATTCACGGGCATTTGCATCCTGGCTATAGTATACAAGGCAGGGGACGTAGTTATTTGAAACTACCTGCTTTTTACATTGGAGAAAATTTCATAACACTGCCTGCTTTTGGATCCGTAACTGGAAAACGTGCCTATGATGATATCATTAAAAAGAGTAAGGTCGTACTTATAACCGACGAAGGTTTGCTTCCCTTAGGTTAATTTTTTACAACGCAACACATATACATAGAATCTGATTTTGGAATAAGTCCATTGAACGAAAACTCCTCCTTCAACTCACAATCTAATGTATTCATAATAAACGATTTAACTTCGGAGTTTTCCGCCTTAAAAACGGAGCACGTTATATAATAGAATAGTCCTCCAGACTTGAGATAAGGCCAACTGTTTACTGCAATTTGCTTTTGTCTATTCTTATAATCTTCGATTGAATTATAATCAAAGTTGGCAAAATGTTCAGGCGTTCTAAACCATGTACCACTTCCGCTGCAAGGAACATCTGCTATTATTACATCAAACTTAAAATCTTTGCCTACACCTTTGAAATTCAACAAATTATCCGTTTTCTGAGCGTCAAACGTACCGAAACTTGCCTTATAGCCAAATTGGCGTATTCTTTGGCTGGCATTATTTAAGATTTGTTCTCGTATATCACTCAAATAAAAATTACCTATTCCTCTTTGCAGCAGATTCAAGCTTTTTCCAACAGCACCGCTGCACACATCCCAGACATTCTGATTTTCCAGTACTTCAATTTTACTGCAAATAGATTGCGAAGCTAGGTCTTGAATTTGCTCAAAATCCCCAGGCAAATCCCCTTCTTCTAGTATAAAACAACCCGGAGGTAAACCATCCTGACCATCATTTAATTTATGATTTTTTGCCCACACTTTTGGTCTAAACCCAATCGATGAAATTGTGTTAATTGAATTGAAATCTGCCAGTAAAGCTTCATTTCTATACAGTACTCCTTGTGTGTCTAGCGAGGTACAAGTACTCAACCAATTTATCAGCGACTCTTGGTCTTCAAATGTACTATCTGGTAATATCCAATTGTAACCTAGCTCTGCCGCCAGTTTATTCCAATCCTCTGCATCAAATAGTGGCAAAAAAGTAATCGAAAGCAACAATGATTCTTCCAACTGCAATGTTGGAAACAAATTGCCTTTTCTAAAATAAGCATAGCAAATTTCCAAAATGGCTTTTCTGTCTTTAGAACCGTACTTATTATTGCCTTTAAAAAATGCTTTTGCTTCTAAATGAAAAGGTTTGGGATAATTGTAGTTGCGCAGTAATTCTAGAGCAACAAAATATCTTGATCGTAGATACTTCAACGTTTATTGCATAGAAACAGGTATTACTTCTTTATCTCGGAACTGAAATACCTGAATATATTGGTTGTGGAATGCACCATCTTGTTTTACCAGATTAAAATTGGTATTACTGTACGGAACAACCTTATTTTCAACAAACAACGGAAAATATTTACCGAAGGCATCAAGCAATTCGCAAGTAAATAAAATGTGATCATAACCCATATACGTGAACCAACTTGGCTCCCCTTTATATTGGCTATGAAATCGTTGTAACATTACTTCCGATTGTTCATTTTTGATTTCTGCGGCATTTGTTCCAATAAAACAAACCTTTAGTTTTTCCCAATAGCTATAATCTACGCTAGAAAATTCTAACCAACTATCCGGTCCCATTAATGTGACTCTTGGGGCCCTTCCTAACAAGCTATTTACGGTATACAATGTACTTGTTTTATCTTGTACGGTACTCAATACAACAGCTTTTCCTTCGTCCATATAATCTACCCACTTTACGTATCTAGAATAAGGAACAATAGAATAATTAAGTTTTTCATTTTTTAGTTCGTCCACTAGGGCTTGGCCAAAACTCAAATCAAACTTTTTACCATCTCTTAAAAGTATAAGTTTTTCTCCGTTATGGTATTTTCTGAAATAGCGAATAAAAGCCTTAGCTTGTTGATTATCACTAGGATTGAGATTGAATAAATACGGATTATCACTCCAAATGGAATAGTTAGATGTAATAGGTGAAAAGAGTGGAATCTCCCTTTTCCTAGCAAAATATGCAGCTATTCTAACCTGATCCTCATCTGTAGGTCCAATAATGAGGTCAATATCTTCCATTTCTGGTTTATTCAGTAAAAGTTTTAGCCGTGTAGTATCGTTGTCTGTATCGAAAAAATGAAATGTGAATTTTGACCCTAGATTTTCAATTTCTGGAATAGCTAGTTTTATCCCTTGATAATACTCTAACATCAAAGCCCCTCTCCTTTCATCCTGAGTCGATGAGGTACCTAGCTGATGAAAAGGCAGCATAATAGCAATATGAAAATCTTGCTTATGAACCGGAACTCTAAAACTTTCTCCTTTGAAATAAGCTGTGGTATATACCTGCTCTATCTCATCCTTCTTTGGAGGTATAGGTTTTGGGACTGGCTCGGCTTCGGGCTTAGTAGGTTCTATTACTACAATCTCCTCATCTTCTGGCCATTCAACGGTTCTAGCACTTTTTTTAAAAGCGCCACACGATATTAAGACAATTGGCAGTACAAAAGCTGCTAGTATCTTATTCCCACTCAATAGTGGCAGGCGGTTTTGAGCTAATATCATAGACTACTCTGTTAATTCCTTTTACTTGATTTATTATCTTATTTGAAACGGTGGCTAAGAATGAATGTGGTAAATCTGCCCAATCCGCAGTCATTCCATCAAGTGAAGTAACTGCTCTTAAGGCGATTACATTTTCATAAGTGCGCTCATCCCCCATTACTCCAACGCTTTGTACAGGTAGGAATATTGCACCAGCTTGCCAAATTTTATCGTAAAATCCTTGTGATTTCATCTCATTTATAAAAATAGCATCCGCTTCTTGCAAAATAGTTACTGTAGTTGGATTTACTTCTCCAATTATACGTATTGCTAATCCTGGGCCTGGAAAAGGATGACGATCCAATATAAGCTTTGGCACACCTATTTCAGCTCCTATTCTTCTTACTTCATCTTTAAATAATAATCGCAAAGGTTCTGCCAATTTTAATTCCATATCTTCTGGCAATCCACCAACATTATGATGCGACTTTATAGTTGCTGAAGGACCATTTACTGAAACAGATTCTATAACATCTGGATAAATGGTTCCTTGTCCTAACCATTTTGCATCGCTCACCTTACTGGCTTCTTGGTCAAACACTTCTATAAACGTGTTTCCTATAATTTTTCGTTTCTGTTCGGGATCTGACACCCCTTTTAAACGACTAATAAACATTTCGCTGGCGTCCACTCCTCTTACATTCAACCCTAAATCTTTGTAAGCGTGCAATACTTCATCGTATTCATTTTTACGCAGAACTCCATTATTCACAAAAATTCCGACTAAGTTTTGGCCGATGGCTTTATTCAGAATGTAGGCTGCCACAGAACTATCCACACCTCCTGAAAGTCCCATAATAACCTTGTCATTTCCTATAGTCTCTTTGTAATAATTTACACTTTCGGTTATAAAATGTGCTGGAGTCCAGTCGCCTTTGCAGCCACAAATAGTAAAAGCAAAGTTGCTTAACATTTGCTTACCATCTGTGCTATGACTAACTTCAGGATGAAATTGCATTGCATAAATTTCTTTACTATTAAAACGATATGCAGCAATTGGAATACTTTCTGTTGTTGCTAGAATAGTAGTATCTTCTGGCATTTCAAGAATAGTATCGCCGTGGCTCATCCAAACTTGGCTGCCATTTGAAATATCGGTGAGAAGAGTATCTTGCTCTACTACGTGTATTTTAGCTCTTCCATATTCACGATGCATTGACTTTTCCACCTTGCCTCCATTGGAAGCGGCTAAAAATTGCGCACCATAGCATAAGCCTAAAACGGGCACGTGCAAATTCATAATATCTAAATCGGCCACTGGCGCATCAGGTTGAGTACAACTATATGGACTACCTGAAAGTATTACGCCCTTTACTTGCTCGGTGAGCTCTGGCAGATGATTGAAAGGATGAATTTCACAATAAACGTTTAGTTCTCGTATACGTCTGGCAATAAGCTGGGTATATTGAGAACCGAAATCAATAATAAGAATCTGTTCGTGCATATGAACTATGAACGCACAAAAATAACTTTATTCACTTGTTGCTCTCTTTGGAGATGCAATCAAGTTATAAACAGCGCTAAGCGTTTGTGAACTTATATCCTACTCCTCGTAATGAAACAAAGAATTCAGGATTTTTAGGATCTTTTTCGAAATACTTTCTAAAAGCAAGAATAAAGTTATCAATTGTTCTTGTTGATGGATACACTGAATACCCCCAAACTGTTTGCAATATTTTTTCGCGACTTACAACTTCGTCTTTGTTTTCAATAAGCAGTTTAAGTAAAAGTGCCTCTTTTTTGGTTAACGCAAACTTTCCATCGTTACCAACCGCTTCGTAGCTATCAAAATTGATAGTGTTAGTGCCAAATTTATACTCTGTTACATTTTCAGTATGCTTTTGCTCTTCGGTTCTATTAATCAACTTCGAAACGCGGAGCATCAATTCCTCCACATTAAATGGCTTTGTTAAATAGTCATCTGCTCCCTTTTTTAATCCCAAAATACGATCTTCTGCTGTTCCTTTTGCAGATAAGAACATTACAGGTACATTGCTATTATGCAAACGAATGTTCTCACATACAGCAATTCCATCAATATTCGGAATCATAATATCCAAAATTACCAAATCAAAGTGTTGCTCTTTGAAGGTATTAATAGCTGCAGCGCCATCATACACCACAACCGGGTGATAATCTTCTATTTCTAAATTTAATTTTATAGTCTCAGCAAGGTGCTTTTCATCTTCTACTAATAGGATTCTTTTTTTCATATTATGTGATTATTTAAACGGTTGGTGTACAAAGTTCTTACAATTTATGGCAGATACAGTCATAATTCTTTCATAAATAGTTAACTGAACTCAATAGTAAACACAGAACCTTTGGGTTTGTTGGGCTTCACGCTTATTTTCCCTCTATGTCTTTTAAGTGTCTGTTTTACAATAAACAAGCCTAAGCCAGTTCCTTTTGTAGTTCTTGTCTCCTCATCTTGCACTCTATAAAACTTCTTGAAAATATTTTTATAGTCTTGCTTTTTTATACCAATACCACTGTCTTTCACTTCCAACACTTTCTTTTCTCCAAGCTTATACAGTTTTACTTCTATTGGCTGATTAGAGGAATATTTAAAGGCGTTTTCTAAAAGGTTGTTTACTACCATTCGAAGTATAAATCCATCACCGGTAAGAAATACATCTTCCTCCACCAGAGCAATAATATCTCCATTTATACTTTGATTTTTTATGGCCAAATTAACAATATCCGAAAAGTTTACTTGATTCAAATTGAATTGGTATTTCTTATTTTCAATTTGCATAGCAGTGAGCATATTCTCGGCTAACTCTTCTAGTCTAAATGTATTTTGAATGCTATTTTCTATGAGTTCAGCACGTTTTTCATCATTTACCTTTGGATTTCGACTGGTTTGTAACATCAGTCGAATTGCAGCTATTGGAGTTTTAAATTCGTGCGTTACCGAAAGTAGAAAATTGTTTTGCCTTTTGTTAAGCTTATAAATAGAATCTATAGAATAATACACACCATAAATTCCACCAGCAACAAGCACTAGAAGTAAAATAGACTGATACAGCCAAATATTGCGCTGCTGGTTTCTATCTAGCATCAATTGTCTTAGCTTATCAGGGTTTATCGTAATTTGTACAACAGACTTATCAGTAGAAATCGCGTTAAAATTTACAGAATAACTGTTATCAAATTGCTTAACTACAAAATCGCGTAATTGGTTGGAATCTACATCCAATTCCAGTTGCTTTAAAAAATAATGCGTACTACTATCCGTACCTAAATTGTTGTTTTTTGCATTTTGAACAACTTGAAGTATACAGGCATTCAGTCCGGCTTTTAGTACCGATTGCTTCAACTCAAAGTCAGTATTGGTATAGTTAAGTAGCGAAAACGTAAGCCATACAAATGCTGATAAAATATAAATTATTACAAGTACGATTAAAACTTTTACCCGCATTCCTTAAAATTGAGGGCTAAAATAGGTACAAGTATTCGATAATAAATATAAAGTGAAGAAAATTACGCTAAGAGAACTTAGCCTCCGCAACGGCCAAGACAAACCTGAAATATGGATCGCCTTTGAAGGCAAGGTGTATGATGTAACATCAAGTAGATTGTGGCTAAATGGAAAGCACTATGAACATTGGGCAGGTCAAGACCTGACATTGGAATTGAAAGATGCGCCCCATAATACCCGTGTTTTTAGTCGCTTTGATTGCATTGGAATGCTAGAGTCAGAATTGTAAAAAAAGATTTAATATTGAATTAGCTTTAATTTTGACTAATAACCGCCTGAAGCTAAATTATGACAAGCAGA